>NZ_JBAKHR010000048.1:0-44048 GCF_036902955.1 Micromonospora sp. CPCC 205558 | reverse complement strand
ACACGGCCGGCGCGAGGCCGGACACGGCCGGCGCGAGGCCGGACACGGCCGGCGCGAGGCCGGACACGGCCGGCGCGAGGCCGGACACGGCCGGCGCGAGGCCGGACACGGCCGGCGCGAGGCCGGACACGGCCGGCGCGAGGCCGGACACGGCCGGCGCGAGGCCGGACACGGCCGGCGCGAGGCCGGACACGGCCGGCGCGAGGCCGGACACGGCCGGCGCGAGGCCGGACACGGCCGGCGCGAGGCCGGCACGGGGCCGGACACGGCCGGCGCGAGGCCGATGCAGCCAGCGCGGGGCCGGACAGGGCCGGCGCGGGGCCGATGTGGGTGGGGCTAGAGGGTCTGCACCGTGGCGATGCGTTCCTCAAGCTGCTCGATGGTGGCCTGGGCGCTCGGCGGGCCGCCGCAGAGCCGGCGTAGTTCCGCATGGATCTTGCCGTGCGGCTGGCCGGTGCGGTGGTGTCGTGCGGCCACCAGGGCGTTCAGTTGGCGCCGGAGCGCCACGCGACGCTGGGCGGCGCTCATCGGTGCGGGTGGCGCTGCGGTGGGCGCAGCGGCCGGCTGAGCGGCCCCGTCGGCCGTACGACGACGTTGGGCGGCGAGCTGTGCGGCCTGCCGCTTGGTCAGCAGCAGCGAAACCTGATCGGCGGTGAGCAGGCCGGGCAGGCCGAGGTACTCCTCCTCCTCGGGGGTCCCGGCCTGGGCCGCGGTGCCGAACGACGCGCCGTCGAAGATCACCTGGTCCAGCTCGGCGGTGGCCGAGAGCGCCGCGAACCGCTTCTCCAACTCCCCACTGGCCTGGTCGTCGCGCTGCGCACGTTCCAGCAGATCGTCGTCGAAACCGTCGGCTTCCTTGGGTTTACCGAGGACGTGGTCGCGCTCGGTCTCCATCTCGCTGGCCAACCCGAGCAGGTGCGGCACGCTGGGCAGGAAGACCGACGCGGTCTCCCCCGGCCGGCGGGCCCGCACGAACCGGCCGATCGCCTGGGCGAAGTAGAGCGGCGTGCTGGCGCTGGTCGCGTAGACCCCGACCGCCAGTCGCGGGATGTCGACCCCCTCGGACACCATCCGCACCGCGACCAGCCAACGTTGGTCGGACGCCGCGAACGTCGCGATCCGGGCGGACGCGCCCTGGTCGTCGGAGAGCACCACGGCGGCCTTCTCGCCGGTCACCTGCTCGATCAGCTTGGCGTACGAGCGGGCGGTCTGTTGGTCGGTGGCGATGATCAGACCACCGGCGTCAGCCATGCCCGCGTTGCGCAGCACGGTGAGTCGGGCGTCGGCGGCCCGCAGCACCTGGGGCATCCAGTCGCCGGCCGGGTCCAGGGCGGTACGCCACGCCTGCGCCACCAGATCCTGGGTCATCGGCTCACCCAGGCGGGCCGCCAACTCCTCCCCCGCGTTGGTCCGCCAGCGGGTCTCCCCGGAGTACGCCAGGAAGAGCACCGGCCGGACCACCCCGTCGCGCAGCGCGTCGGAGTAGCCGTACACCGAGTCGGCGCGGGAGCGCAGCAGCCCGTCCCCGCCCCGCTCGTAGTTGACGAACGGGATCGGGTTGTCGTCGGAGCGGAACGGCGTCCCGGTGAGCATCAGCCGGCGTACGGCGGGCTCGAAGGCGGCCTTCACCCCGTCGCCCCAGGACCGGGAGTCGCCGGCGTGGTGGATCTCGTCGAGGATGACCAGGGTGCGTCGGGTCATGGTGCGCCGCCGGTGCACCTGCGGCGCCATCCCCACCTGTGCATAGGTGACGACTGCCCCGTGGAAGTCGGCAGCGGAGTGCAGGTCGGCGTTGCGGAAGGCGGCGTCGAGCTGGATGCCCACCCGGGCCGCGGCGTCGGACCACTGGTTCTTCAGGTGCTCGGTCGGCGCGACGACGGTGACCGCCTCGACGGTGCCGTCGCCGAGCAGCTCCGCCGCGATCCGCAGGGCGAAGGTGGTCTTGCCGGCGCCCGGCGTGGCGACCGCGGTGAAGTCGTCGCTACGCCGCCGCAGGTACTCCACCAGGGCCTTGCGCTGCCAGGCGCGTAATGCCGGGAACGTCTCTAGCACCGGCGTCCGGGCTGCCACGCGAAGCTCCTCTCCGACCGCACGATGGCGGACCCCGGGCGAGGGCCACGAGTATCCGCCGCCCATGAAAACGCCTCCGCGCAGAAGCTGCCGCGAAGGCCGACTCAGCATAACCAGCGCGGCCCGTGGGGCCCAGGCGACGCCACGCTGGTCACATCTGACGACCGGCTCACCACTCCCGGTCGGTGCGTGGATCCGCCCCGTCGGCACGCGGAGGGCGCAACCTGGCCACCGGCGCGGACCAGCGCCGACGCAGCGCGATCAGGCGCAGCCCGAAGACCAGGACGGCGGCGGCGGTGAGCGGTGCGGGCCCGGCCTGCCCGGTGGCGTACAGCAGCACCACCAGAACCGAACCGGCCAGCGCGGCCAGCGCGTAGATCTCCCGGCGCAGCACGACCGGGATCTCGGCGGTGAGCAGGTCCCGGCCGAGCCCGCCACCGATCGCGGTGAGCATGCCGATGAGACAGGCCCCGAGCGCCGGCACCCGGGCGTCGAGCGCCTTGAGCGTGCCGGTGACGGTGAACAGCGCCAGACCGGCCGCGTCCAGCACCAGCACGGTAGTCCGCAGTCGGGCCAGTTGGGGGTGCAGCCAGAAGACGGCGAGCGCGGTGATCGCGGCGGTGGCCGCGTACCGCCAGTCGGCGAAGGCCAGCGGCGGGACCTCGTCGATGACCAGGTCGCGCAGGATCCCACCGCCGAGGGCGGCCACGAAGCCGACGAACGCGACGCCGAACAGGTCCAGTCGCTTGGCCACCGCCGCCGAAGCGCCGGACGCGGCGAACACCGCCACCCCGGTCAGGTCGGCGATGAGCAGGGCGGTGGAGGTGGTCACCGCCGCAGGCTACGTCGCTGGCCGGAGCGCCGGCCGAGGTTCACTCGCGGTACGAGTCGTAGATCTCCTTGCACTTGGGGCAGACCGGCGAACCCGGCTTGGCCGCCTTGGTGACCGGGAAGGTCTCGCCACAGAGAGCGACGACGAAAGTGCCCATGACGGCACTCTCGGCGATCTTCTCCTTGCGGACGTAGTGGAACATCTCGGGACCGGTGTCGGCGTCCTTCAGCTCTGGACGCTCGAGAACCTCTGTGCTCACGTCTGCACCTCCGATCGTCAAGTTTGGCAGGTCATCACGGCCGGGTCCACTTGAGGCCGGTCGCGGCCCCACCCCGTACGGTGCCCATGTGACTGACTTTCACATCAGCTACGGCACCGAGGTCGCCGCAGCTCTGCGCGACGGCCGGCCCGTCGTCGCCCTGGAGAGCACCATCGTCTCGCACGGTCTGCCCCGGCCGGAGAATCTGCGGGTGGCCCGGGAGATCGAACGGGCGGTTCGGGACGCCGGGGCCGTTCCGGCGACGATCGGCATGATCGCCGGCGAGCTGGTGGTCGGCCTGGACGACGCGCAGCTGACCCGGCTGGCCACGGTCGACGGCGTGACCAAGCTCTCCGTCCGCGACCTCGCTGTGGCTGCCGCGACCGGCGCGGACGGCGCGACCACGGTGGCCGCGACCAGCGCGGTGGCCGCCGCCGCCGGTATCGGCGTGTTCGCCACCGGCGGGCTTGGTGGGGTGCACCGGGAGGCCGCGCACACCTTCGACGAGTCGGCCGACCTGGTCACCCTGGCGCAGACTCCGATCGCGGTGGTCTGCGCCGGGGTCAAGTCGATCCTCGACGTGGGCGCGACGCTGGAACGGCTGGAGACCCTCGGGGTAGCGGTGGTCGGCTACCGCACCCGCCGGTTCCCCGGTTTCTACCTCACCGACGCCGGCTTCGACCTGGACTGGTCGGTGGACTCGCCGGAGCAGGTCGCCGCCGTGCTCGCCGCCCGGGACGAGCATGCCGTGCACACCGGCGGGCTGCTCATCGCCAACCCGCTGCCGGTCGACGAGCAGCTCGACCCGGAACTGCACGACCGGACGCTCACCGAGGGTCTGGCCTTGCTGGAGCGGGACGGGATCACCGGAAAGGCCGTCACGCCGTACCTGCTCGCGCACTTCCACTCGGCCACCGAGGGCGCGAGCCTGGCGGTGAACGTCCGGATCATCCTGCGCAACGCCGATCTGGCCGCGCGGATCGCGGTCGCCTCGGCGGCCCGCAGCACCGCCGTCCCGGCATGACCCGACCGGCCCGGATGGTCGTCGTCGGGGACGTGATCACCGATGTGGTCGCCGTGCTGTCCGGGCCGCTCGCCGCCGGTTCGGACACCGGGGCCGAGATCAGTCTCGGTGGCGGCGGGCAGGCGGCCAACACCGCCGCCTGGGTCGCCGCGCAGCGGGTGAACGTCACGCTCGTCGGCGCCGTCGGTGACGACGACGCCGGGCGGGACCGGGTGGCCGAGCTCGACCGGGCCGGCGTCGACTGCGCGATCGAGCGGGTCGAGGGCGTCCCGACCGGCATGGTCATCGTTTTGGCCGCCGACGACGAGCGCACCATGGTCAGCCAACGGGGCGCGAACCTGCGGCTGAGCGCGGCGCACGTCGACCGGGCCCTCGCGGCGGCACCCGACGCTGGGCATCTGCATCTGTCCGCGTACACCCTGCTGGACGCCGAGTCGCGCGGCGCGGGGCTGCGGGCATTGGCCGCCGCCCGCGAGCGCGGGCTCACCATCAGCGTCGACGCGGCCTCCGCGGCACCGTTGCGGCGGGTGGGCGCGGCGGCGTTCCTGAGTTGGGTACGCGACATCGACCTGCTCCTGGTCAACGCGGACGAGGCCACGGTGTTGGCCGGTGGGCTGGACCCGGCGGCGCAGGGGCGGGCGCTGTCGGCGACGGCTCGGCGGGTCGTGGTGAAGCGCGGCGCGGCCGGCGCGGTCTGGGTCGACCGCACCACGCCGGTGTGCGTGGCGCCGGCCCGCCGGGTGGCGGTGGTGGACGTCACGGGCGCGGGCGACGCCTTCGCGGCCGGTCTGCTCACCGCGTGGCTCGCGGGCGCCACACCGAGCGCGGCGCTGGGCCGCGCCACCGACCTGGGCGCGCTGGCCGTCTCCACGGCGGGCGCACGGCCACAGTCGTAGCGCGGCAGTGACTGTGCGAACCCTGGCCCCGCTCGTGGGTCAGGGTTCGACGTCGATGACCTTGTGTGGGCGCTCCTCGGCGGTGAGACTCATCGGCGGGGTGTCGTCCTGTCGGCTTGGGTGGAACCTGTTGGCCAGCCGGTGCTGCTCCTTCGGCGGCCGGTCGTTGGCCAGCAGCACGGCCAGCCAGGGGATGAGCACCATGCCGAGGCCACACAGCGGCAGCCAGAGCCAGAGCAGTGGGGCGTTCGCACCGACCAGGATCGCGCCGACGACGATGCACAGCACCCGGATGCCCATCATCAGGACATAGCGGCGCTGGCGACTGTTGAGCTGATCGTCCTGGCTGCGCGAGGCGTCGGTGATCAGAATCGGCTGGTACGCCTGACGCTTCACCATGGACCTCCTCGAGGGGTTACGGCTCATCCTGTCACCGCAGGTCCGTGATCAGCGAACTTCGACTGATCGCGCTGCGTGTTACGCGCGTGGTACGCTCCGCGACGTGGGCAGCAGGTTCAGCTTCACCGACGAGGCGTTGGCCAACCTGAGGGTCTACGACGTCACACCTGGGGAAGTCTGGGAGGCGCTGCACAGCGCCCGGCGGGTCATCCGCCATCTGGGTGACGACGTGATGGTGGTCTACGCCGCCGCCCGTCGGGGCCGCAAGCTGGCGGTGCTGCTCGCCGAGGCCGATGGCACCGACAACGACTGGGACATCCTCTCCGCCCGCGAGCTGAGCGACGTCGAGTCCAAGCGCTACGACGAGGCCGTGCGGAGATCTCGGGAGATGAGGAGGCCGTGACGATGCACCGTAACGACGCGACCAAGCAGTTCCACAACGGCGGCGACCGGATCGCCGAGCTGATCGACGAGAGCCCGGCAGCGGAGCTGCCCACCCCCGACAGCGACGTGCCGATGGTGAGCCGCTCGGTGCGGCTGCCACTGGACACCTACGAGCGGGTCCGCGCCGCCGCCGACGCCCGGGGCATCGGGGTCACCACGCTGATGCGCCAATGGATCGAGGCCGGCCTGGCCGACCTGGACGACTCGGCGACCGTCTCGCTGGCCGACGTCCGGCGCGCGCTGGCCTCCCTGGCGCACCCCACCGCCGCCTGAGCCTCATCCCCCCGCAGCCTTGGCCGCGGCCTTCATCTGCTGCTTGTACTCCCGCACCTGACGCAGCGAATCGACGTCGGTGACGTCGGCCACGGACCGGTACGCGCCGGGGTCGCCGTAGTCTCCGGCCGCCTTCCGCCAGTCCTGCGGGGTCACCCCGAACCGCTTTCCGAGCAGAGCCACGAAGATCTGCGCCTTCTGCTTGCCGAAGCCGGGCAGCTCGGACACCCGCCGCAGCAGCTCCGGCCCGTCGGTGACGTCGGACCAGAGCAACGCCGCGTCGCCGTCGTAGCGCTCCACCAGCACCCGGCAGACCTCCTGCACCCGGGCCGCCATCGCCTTCGGGAACCGGTGCAACGCGGGCGGCTGGGCGAACAACGCGACGAGCGCCTCCGGGTCGTACCCGGCCAGTTCCGTCGCGTCCAGCTCATGGCCGAGCCGCTGCTGGAGCACGTACGGCGAGGAGAACGCCTTCTCCATCGGCACTTGTTGATCAAGGACCATGCCGATGAGCCGAGCCAGTGGGCTGCGCTCCAGCAGCTGGTTGGCCTCGGGGTCGATGGGCAGCACAAGCGTCATGCTGACCATCCTGCCCGGCGCACCGATCCGGGCGGACACCGACGCTCCGATCGTTCGAGGCAGGTGGCACCCGTCTGCCACGCTCGACGACATGCTGCGGAGCGCCCCGCCCGGTTCCCCGTACCACCGGCTCGGCCGCACCGAGCGGCACCGCTGGTGGCGACCCCTGGTCGGCACCGTCGCGCTGGCTGCCTCGGCGTTGGTGGTCGTCTGCCTGATCTTCGGCGTCGCCGCCGTCGTGGCCGAGCTCACCGACCGTCCCTACGACGCCGACGGGTTGCCGGCCTTCGGCCCGATCCCGGACGCCGCGCTGCCGGTCGCCTCGTTCGCGCTGCTGCTCCCACTGGTGCTCGGCGCCGCCTGGCTCGTGCAGCGCCGGCCCGCCGGCACGGTCTCCTCGGTGCTCGGCCGGCTGCGCTGGGGCTGGCTCGGCCGTTGCCTGCTGATCGCCACGCCGCTGATCATCGTGATGCTGGTCGGCGCGGACCTGCTGCTCGGCCTGACCGACGACAGCTCGATCGTCGATCCGGCAGCCACCTGGGTGGGTGGGCCGGAGTTCGCCGCCGGCCTGGTGATGGTCCTGCTGCTGGTGCCATTCCAAGCCGCCGCCGAGGAGTACGCCTTCCGTGGCTGGCTGTTGCAGGCTGTCAGCGCGTATCTGCGCTCACCCTGGCCCGCTATCGCCCTTCAGGCGGTGCTCTTCGCCGCCGCACACGGCTGGGGCACCGGCTGGGGTTTCCTGGACCTGGCCTTCATGGGGTTGCTTCTGGGCTGGTTGACAATACGAACCGGCGGGCTCGAGGCCGCGATCGCGCTGCACGTGGTGAACAACGTGATCGGCTTCGCCCTGGCGGCGGCGTTCGGCGGGCTCGCCGTCGACGAAACGATGGCCGACGCCCCATGGCAGCTCGTCCTCGTCGACATCCTGATGCTGTCGGCGTACGCCATGGTCGTCGACCGGTTGGCCGCGCGTCGAGGGCTGGCGACGGTCGTGCCGCCGGCCCCGGTCGTGGGGGTGCCCGGCGAGCCCTCGGCCCCGACCGGTCCGGAGCTGAAGCTGCCGGACGTCGGGGTCGAATCTCGCGGGTGATGACGGCTTCCTCCACGCCGGAAGGCAGGATGTCGGCGTGGACGAACACGACATGCTGCTCTCCCCCGCCGGCGTCGACGCGCTGCGGGCCGCGCTGACCAGAAACGGCTTCACCAGCCACGGCATCGCCGAGCGGCTGGGCGCGCAGGCGACCGCCGCGGTCGCCCGTAACGACTACCGGGCCGCGCTGCGCGCCACCGAGGACGGCGACCCGTTGAGCACCCTGATCCGGGTGTTCATCTGCGACCAGGTCGAGCCGGAGGCGGCGGTGGCCGCCGCGCTGGCACCGCTGAGCCTCGCGGAGGCGCTCGCCGGTGGGCTGGTCGAGCGGTACGGCGCCGGCCTGCGCGCCGGCGTCGACCTGGAGCCATACGGAGACGACTGGTGGGTGCTGGCCGACGTGCCGGCCAGCGCCCGCCCGGGTCGCCCGTTGCACGCCGAGCACGTCCTCGGCATCGGCGGGGCGACCCACACCCTGATCGGCGCGACCATGCGCCGGCCGGTCGACACCGCACTGGACCTGGGCACCGGCTCCGGCGTCCAGGCCCTGCACCTGGCCACCCACGCCAGGTCGGTGACCGCCACCGACCTCTCCGAACGGGCGCTGCGCTTCGCCGCGACCACCGCCGCCCTCAACGGCCAGGACTGGGAGCTGCTCCGCGGCGACATGGTCGCCCCGGTGGCCGGCCGGCGGTTCGACCTGGTGGTGAGCAACCCGCCGTTCGTGGTCGGCCCGGGCACCACCACGCACGTCTACCGCGACTCCGGCCGGGTCGGTGACGCGATCGGCGCCGAGCTGGCCGCCGCCGCCCCGGGTCTGCTCACCGAGGGCGGCACCATGCAGTACCTGGCGAACTGGGTGCACGTCGCCGGCGAGGAGTGGGACGAGCGGGTGGCCGGCTGGTTCGCCGGGACCGGCCTGGACGCCTGGGTGATCCAACGCGAGGTGGCCGACCCGATGGCGTACGTCGACCTGTGGCTCACCGACGTCGGCGAGACCGCCGACCCGCAGCGGATGGCCGCCTGGCTGGACTGGTTCGACGCACACAAGGTGGAGGGCATCGGTTTCGGCATCGTGTCACTGCGCCGGGGCGGACACACCGACCCGGTGGTCCGGGTCGAGGACCTGCGCCAGCGGGTGCAGCCACCGCTGGGCGACCAGGTCGCCGCCTGGTTCGACCGCCAGGACTTTCTCCGGGTACGCGACACCGAGGCGTTGCTCGCCGAGCGCTACCGGGCCGCCGAGGGCCTCCAGCTACGACAGGACGCCACCATGGGCGACGAGGGTTGGGGGGTGGACCGGCAGGTCCTCGCGATGCCGCACGGCCTGCGCTGGACCGAGGAGATCGACCCGCTGGTGCTGGCGCTGGTCGGTGGCGCCGACGGCCGACTGCCGCTGCGCGACCAGCTCGCCCTGCTCGCCGCCGCGCACGACGTCGAGCCCGACGAGATGGCCGAGGCCGCCGGCCCGATCGTGGCGCACCTGGTGGAGCGGGGCTTCATCGAGCCGGTGAGCACCTGATGCCGGCGGTGGGCCCGGTGGCCGGCTCGGCGGCGATCCCGGCGGCGGTCGACTGATGCGTGCCGTGGTGCAGACCGTCGGGCGGGCGAGCGTGACGGTGGACGGGGAGGTGGTCGGTGCGATCGAGAACGGTCTGCTGGTGCTGCTCGGGGTGACCCACACCGACACCGCGCAGACCGCTCAGACGATGGCCCGCAAGGTGCACGAGGTCCGCATCCTGGACGGTGAACGATCCGCCGCCGACACCGGCGCGCCGATCCTCGTGGTCAGCCAGTTCACCCTCTACGGCGATGCCCGCAAGGGCCGCCGCCCGAGCTGGACGGCGGCCGCCCCCGCCGAGGTGGCCGAACCACTGGTGACAGCTGTCGTCGACGCCCTGCGGGCACGAGGAGCGAAGGTGGAGACCGGCCGCTTCCGCGCCCACATGCTGGTCGAGAGCCAGAACATAGGCCCCCAGACCCTCCTCCTAGACCTCTAGGGACAACAGCGGTGATCAAGAGGTTTGCGTCAGGATTCGGGCTCGGTATGACGCAAACCTCTTGATCACGGAGGCAGGCTGATGGGGTGGGGTGGGGCGGGGTCAGGAGAAGAGGCCTCGGCGGGTCAGGGACTGGCGGAGCCAGTTGTCGAGCTCGGCGGTCCAGTCGGTGCGGTCGGCCGTGGCGTGGTCGACAGTGAACCGGCCGAAGGCGTCCCGGCCCTCGGTGAAGACACCACCACGCTTGTCGACCTCCAGCACCACCTGCATCTGCTGCGCGTCGGCGATGAAGGTGACCTCCAACTGGTTGATCGAGCGGGCGTACTGCGGCGCCGGGTTGAACTCGATCTCCTGGTAGAACGGCAACGTCTGGCGTACGCCGTAGATGTGACCGCGCTCCACATCGGCGCGGGCGAACCGGAAGCCCAGCCGCAGCAATGCGTCCAGCAGTCGCTCCTGCGCCGGCAGCGGGTGCACCGACACGGCGTCCAGGTCACCCTTGTCGACCGCGCGGGCCACCTCCAGCTCGGTACGCAGGCCCATCGTCATCCCGTGCAGGTGCTGCCCGTACAGCTCGGTGACCGGCGTCTCCCACGGCACGTCGAAGCGGAACGGGAGGTCGTAGCGCTGCCCCGGGTCCAGCCGGAACGCGCCGGTGACCTGCTGGCGGTGGAACTCCTGAGTGGTGTCGTAGTCGTTGTCGCCGCTCTCGACCTCGACCCGGGTGACCAGGCCGAGGGTGACATGGTCGATGTCGACCTGGTGGTCGCCGCCCATCACCTGAATGCGGCCCTCCAACTGACCGCCCGGGCGGCAGTTCGGGTTGGCCAGCACCGTCTCCACCGACGGGCCGCCGACGCCCATCGCCTTCATGAGCCGCTTGAAGACCACACTGTCCTCCAACTGTCGTCCTCGGCCGACCAGAGGTGGCCGGCCGTCCGCAACGTAGCCGGGGCGGGCAACCACACACTCCGACGACACACCGCACCAGCGATCCGACCCAATTCCTGTCGGGTGCCCGATCGCCTCACTCCCGTTTTACGCCCCGCCCGCCAAGCTGTTTGTCACACCGGCACCGCTGGGCCGGGAACGCGGCACAGACGTGGAAACGGGGAGATAGAGATGGTCCTGCAGATGACGGAACACCGGACGCGCCCGGCCACCACGACCGACACTGACGGGGCCCCCGAGTCCCTCGTCGACCTGGACGCCACCGACGAGCGCGGCATCTCCACCGACCTGGTCCGGGCCTACCTCAACGGAATCGGCCGGACGAAGCTGCTGACCGCCGCGCAGGAGGTCGACCTGGCCCGGCGCATCGAAGCCGGCCTGTTCGCCGACGAGAAGCTCGCCACCTGCACCCCGGTCTCCGCCGAGCTGCGAGCCGACCTGGAGCTGATCGTCGCGGAGGGTCGGGCGGCCAAGGACCACCTGTTGGAGGCGAACCTGCGGCTGGTGGTCAGCATCGCCAAGCGCTACACCGGCCGTGGCATGGCGTTTCTCGACCTGATCCAGGAGGGCAACCTCGGCCTGATCCGGGCGGTGGAGAAGTTCGACTACGCCAAGGGTTACAAGTTCTCCACGTACGCCACCTGGTGGATCCGGCAGGCCATCACCCGCGCCATGGCCGACCAGGCCCGCACCATCCGCATCCCGGTGCACATGGTCGAGCAGGTCAACCGGATGGTCCGGGCCCGCCGCGAACTGGCGGTGACGCTGGGCCGCGAACCGACCGTCGCCGAGGTCGCCCACGCACTGGAGATCCCCGAGATCCAGGTCATCGAGCTGATCTCCTACGACCGGGAGCCGGTCAGCCTGGACCAGGCCGTCGGCGACGACGGTGAGAGCGCGCTCGGTGACTTCGTGGCCTCGGTGGACCCGCGCACCGAGCCGGGCGACGCCGCCGCACAGGGCGAGCTGCGCAACGAGGTCAGCATCGTGCTCTCCACCCTGTCCCAGCGGGAGCAGGCCGTCATCCGCCTCCGGTTCGGCCTGGACGACGGCCGCCAGCGCACCCTGGACGAGGTCGGCCGGGAGTTCGGCCTGTCCCGGGAGCGGATCCGGCAGATCGAGAAGGTGACGCTGCTGAAGCTCCGCGACCCGGAGCGGGCCCAGCGCCTCGAGGCGTACGCCTGCTGACGCACCCGGTTCCCACGGAAGGCCCCGGCGGTTCGCCGGGGCCTTCCGTGCTGTCGGGGTGCTTGACTGGAACACCGATGCGCTGACCGGTGACGCGAGGAGAGCAACGATGAACTGGACCCTGGAAGTGGTGATCGTGCCGGTCTCCGATGTGGATCGGGCGAAGAAGTTCTACGCGGACCAGCTCGGCTTCACGGTGGACCACGACACGGTGATCAGCGACGAGGCGCGCATCGTCCAGCTGACCCCGCCCGGCTCCGGCTGCTCGATCGTGATCGGCAAGGGCGTCGTCCCGCAGATGCCGCCCGGCTCACTCAGGGGCCTGCAACTGGTGGTGCCCGATCTGAAGCGGGCCCACGAGGAGCTGGTCGGGCGGGGTGTGGAGGTGAGCGACATCCAGGTGGTGGGTCGGAACCCCCGGCCGGTGCCGGATCCCCTGGACAATGTCGGTTTCGTCTTCTTCGCCGACCCGGACGGCAACACCTGGGGCGTCCAGCAGATCTCCAGCCGCGCCTGACCGGGCCCGCTCACAGGCGGCGAGGGCCGGTGTCCGGGCGGGCGACGACGCCACCCACCCCGACCTGGGCGTGCAGGACCGAGAGGCCGTCCGGGCGGGCGAGCACCGGGTTGAGGGTCAGCGATCGCACCCGGGGTTGTTCGTCGGCGAGCTGACCCACCCGGAGCAGCAGATCGACCAGGGCCGCCCGGTCGACCGGCGCGGCCCCCCGGTGCCCGCGCAGCAGCGGTGCAGCCCGGGGCTCGTCGACCAACTCGGCCGCGTCCCGGTCGGTCAGCGGCACCGCCCGCCAGGCCCGGTCGCCGAGCAGCTCGGTGGCGACCCCACCGAGGCCGAAGCCGACAACCGGCCCGAACGCTGGGTCCTCCACCACCTCCACCACGCAGGCCACCCCGGGCGCGACCATCGGCTGGACCAACGCGTCCGCGCCGAAGGCCGCCGCCAGGTCGGCGTACGCGCGACGGAGGGTCGACTCGTCGGGCAGGTCGAGCCGGACCGCGCCGAGGTCCAACCGGTGCCGCAGCCCGGGGTCGGCCGCCTTGAGCGCCACCGGGAAGCCCAGCCGCGCGGCCGCGTCGACCGCCGCGTCGACCGAGTCGACGGGCACCGAGGCCACCACGTCGATGCCGTACGCGGCCAGCAGCGCACCCGGGTCGGTGGCGTCGGCCCGCAGCGCGGCCTGTACGGCAGCGCGATCGAGGCCGGGCAGCTCCGGTGACACCCCGGGCGGGCGGCGGAGCCACTCGGCGTACCGGTGCGCGCGGGCGAGCGCCCGGACCGCCTCCTCCACCCCGCCGTACGCCGGCACCCCCGGCGGCAGCCGCCCGACCAGGAACGTCGCCACGGTCGGCTTGCCCAGCGCGAGGGCGGCCGGCAGCGCGGCGGTCACGTCGGCGTCCACCTCGGTCAGCTGACCGGGCAACGGTGGGGCGAAGACCACCACCAGGGCGTCCACCCGTTCGTCGGCGGCCGTCTCGGCAAGAGCGGCGGCGAACTCGGCGGCACCCGCGCTCGGCCCGACGTCGCGGGGGTAGCCGTCGGCGACGGTGAGGCCGTGCCCGGCGCAGGCGGTCGCGGCGAGCCCGGTGAGGGCCGAGGAGTTGCCGACCACACCGACCCGGCCGCCGGCCGGCAGTGGCTGATTGGCGAGCAGCACACCCACGTCGAGCAGCTCCGGCACAGTGTCCACCCGGATCACCCCGGACTGGGCGAAGAGCGCGGCCACCGCCACCTCGTCCGGGCCGGCGGCGTCACCGACCCCCGGCGGGCGAGCCGGTGAGGCGAGCGCGACGACCGGTTTGGCGCGGCCGATCCGCCGGGCCAACCGGGCGAACTTGCGGGGGTTTCCGAAGGTCTCCAGGTAGAGCATGATCACGTCGGTGCCGGGGTCGTCCTGCCAGTACTGCAGGAGGTCGTTGCCGGAGACGTCGGCCCGGTTGCCGGCCGAGACGAAACTGGACAGCCCGAGGCCCCGCCGGTCCGCCTCGGCGAGCAGCGCCACCCCGAACGCCCCTGACTGACTGAAGATGCCGACCCGACCTGCCGGCGGCAGCGCCGGGGCGAGGGTGGCGTTGAGGCGTACCGTCGGGTCGGTGTTGGCCACGCCCAGGCAGTTCGGGCCGACGACCCGCATCCCGGCAGCGTGCGCCGCGCGGACCAGGGCCCGCTGCGTGGCCGCGCCCTCCGCGCCGGCCTCGGCGAAGCCGGCCGAGATGACCACCAGGCCGTGCACCCCCGCGGCGGCGGCGTCGGCGACCACCGCGGTCGCCGCCTCCGGTGGGACCGCCACCACCGCCAGGTCCACCGGCGCGCCCGCGTCAACAGCCGACGGGTACGCGGGGAGGCCCGCCACTGTCGACGCGCTCGGATGCACCGGCACCACCGCACCGGTGAACCCCCCGTCGCGCAGGTGCCCGAGCACCGCCGCGCCGACGCCCTGCCCGGTGGCGCTGGCACCGTAGACGACGATGCCGCGCGGGGCGAGCAGCCGGGCGATGGAGCGGGCCTCGGTGCGGTGTTCCCGGCCGCGCTGCACCTCCAGGCTGGCTTCGGTCGGCGCGATGGGGAAGCTCAGGTGGACAACGCCGTCGGCGTACTCGCGCTGGACCTGGTAGCCGAAGTCGGCGAAGACCCGCAGCATCGTCCCGTTGGCCGGCAGCACCTCCGCGACGAAGCTCATGATGTCGTTGCGGCGGGCCGCGTCGGCCAGGTGTTCCATCAGCACCGAGCCGATGCCCCGGCCCTGGTAGGCGTCCTCCACCACGAAGGCCACCTCCGCCTCGGGCGCCTGCGGGCCGAGCCGCTCGTACCGGCCCACGGCGACGATCTGGTCGGCGGCCAGCACCACGAACGCCTCCCGGTCGTGGTGGTCCACTGTGACGAAACGGATCAGATCCCGTTCCGGGATGCGCGGGTACGGCGAGAAGTACCGCAGGTAGCGGGTGCGCTCGGAGAAGCGGCTGTGCATCGCCACGATGCCCGGCGCGTCGGCCGGGTCGATCGGTCGCAACTGGACTGTGCTGCCGTCGCTGAGCAGCACGTCGACCGGCTGGTCCGGGGTGGTCACCGCAACCGCCCGGCTCAGTCCCGCGGATCGTGCGGGTCGAGCCCGAGCAGCGGGAAGACCGTCTTGCGGGTGGCCGCGATCGCCCGGTCCACCGCGTTCGGCTCGCCGGTCGGCTGCCACGGCTCGTACGACGGGTCGGCGTCGTCGGTCATCCGCAGCGGCACCTCCCGGCCCAGCCGGCGTGCGGCGACCAGGTCCCGCCAGGCGGGTGGGGTGAGCGTGGCCGGGTCGATCGGGTCACCGGTGGCCACGGCCAGCAGGTGACTCCAGGCCCGGGGCACCACCTCGACGAGCGCGTACCCGCCGCCACCGGTGGCCACCCACCGGCCGTCGCACAACTCGTCGGCGAGCGCCCGCAGCGCCAGGTAGGTGGCCCGCTGCCCGTCGACGGTCAGGTTCAGGTCGGCGAGCGGATCCAGTCGGTGCCCGTCGGCGCCGCACTGACTGACCAGCACCTGCGGCCGGAACGCGCGCAGCACCGACGGCACGATCGCGTGGAACGCCCGCTGCCAGCCGGTGTCGTCGACACCCGGCGGCAACGGCATGTTGACAGCGGTGCCCTGCGCGCCCGGCCCACCCGTCTCGTCCGGGAAACCCGTGCCCGGGAAGAGCGCCAGCGGGGTCTCGTGCACGCTGACCGTCAGCACGCGCGGGTCGTTCCAGAAGATGTCCTGCACTCCGTCGCCGTGGTGCACGTCGACGTCCACGTACGCGACCCGCTCGGCGCCCAGGTCGAGCAGGCGGGCGATGGCCACCGCCGGGTCGTTGTAGACGCAGAACCCGGAGGCTCGGGCGGACATCGCGTGGTGCAGCCCACCGGCCACGTTCACAGCCCGCCGGGCGTCGCCACGCCAGACCGCCTCGGCGGCGGCCACCGTCGCGCCGGCGATGAGCGCGCTGGACTCGTGCATCCCCTCGAAGACCGGGTTGTCGGAGGTGCCCAGCCCGTATCCGGCGAAGAGCGGGTCACGCGGCGCGTTGCGCACCGCGGCGAGGTAGGCCGGCTCGTGCACCCGGGTGAGCAGGGCGTCGGAGGCGGGCTCCGGCTTGACCACCCGCACCCCTGGCCGATCCAGGATGCCCAACTCGCGGGCGAGCGCGAAGGTCAGCTCCACCCGGACCGGGTCGAGTGGATGGTCACCCATGTCGTAGGCGAGCAGCGACTCGTCCCACACCACCACCGTGTCGTCGGACATGAGCCCATCGTCGCACGAGGACGGGCACCGGCCCACCGCACGCGCTGGTCAGCGGCCAGGTGTCGGCCCGGAGGCGACCGGGCGGGCCGGGTCGGCCACCCAGTTGCTCCACGATCCAACGTAGAGCGCGGCGTCCGGGCGACCGGCCAGGTGCAGCGCGAGCACCGCCTGCGCGGCGGTCACCCCCGAGCCGCAGTACGCCCCGACAGCCCGCCCCTCGGTCACCCCGACGGCGGCGAACCGCTCGCTCAACATTTCGGCGGCCAGGAAGCGGCCGTCTGGCCCGACGTACTCGCCGGCGGGCAGGTTCGCCGCACCCGGCACGTGCCCGGCGACCGGGTCGATCGGCTCGACCTCGCCCCGGTAGCGCGGCGCCGCCCGTACGTCGAGAAGCACGGCGTCGTCAGCGGCGGCCAGCGCGGCGGCCTGCCCGGCGTCGAGCACCGGGAGATCACCGGGGCGCACCACGACGTCACCGGGGGGTGGGGTGGGCACGTCGGTGGAGACGGGCCGACCGGCGGCGACCCAGGCCGGGTAGCCGCCGTGCAGCAGGCGCACCGGACGGTGCCCCGCCCAACGCAGCGTCCACCAGGCCCGCGCGGCGGCCATGCCGTCGCCGCCGTCGTACACCACCACGGGGTGACCGGCGCGGACGCCGGCGGCCCGCAGCGCGGCCTGCAACGCGGCCGGGTCGGGCAGCGGGTGCCGACCGCCGAGGCCCGGCGCCCCACAGAGCGCGGTGTCCAGGTCGACGAAGACCGCCCCGGGCAGGTGACCGGTGAGGTAGTCGTCGCGGCCGGGCGGGCCGATGAGCCGCCAGCGGACGTCGAGCAGGGTGGGCGGATCGACCTGGTCGAGCTCGGCGACGAGCGTGTCGACCTCGACCAACGGCTCCTGGGTACCGGACATGGCGACCATCCAACACCATTCGCGTAGACGGCACGCGGTTCGGCGTCGGCCGCCGACCGCGCACCGAGGTACCATCGTGCACCGGAGGGCCGCTGACCTTATGAAGTCTCACGACCTGGTCGACACGACCGAAATGTACCTGCGCACCATCCTCGAGTTGGAAGAGGAGGGGGTGCCACCGCTGCGTGCCCGCATCGCCGAGAGGCTGCAGCAGAGTGGCCCCACAGTGAGCCAGACCGTCGCCCGGATGGAGCGCGACGGCCTGCTCACCGTCGAG
This sequence comes from Micromonospora sp. CPCC 205558, assembly GCF_036902955.1. Lineage (NCBI taxonomy): Bacteria > Bacillati > Actinomycetota > Actinomycetes > Micromonosporales > Micromonosporaceae > Micromonospora > Micromonospora sp. CPCC 205558. The sequence goes on along the minus strand of NZ_JBAKHR010000048.1, from coordinate 26,578 downwards.
GGGGACCGGCACCTGACGCTCACCGCACAGGGGCGCGGCAGCGCCGTCTCGGTGATGCGCAAGCACCGCCTCGCCGAGCTGCTGTTGGTCAACGTCATCGGGATGCCCTACGAGGAGGCCCACGAGGAGGCCTGCCGCTGGGAGCACGTGATGAGCGACGCGGTGGAGAAGCGGGTGTACGACCTGCTCAACCGTCCGACCCGTTCCCCGTACGGCAACCCGATCCCGGGGCTTCAGGAGCTTGGCTCGCCGGCGGCGGAGACCACCGAGGCCGCCGAGGGCGAGCGCAACCTGGCCTTCCCGGGCCTCTCCGGGCCGGTCGTGGTGCGCCGGATCTGCGAGAGCGTGCAGAAGGACGCCGACGTGCTGCGCCAACTGCACGCCGCCGGTGTCGACCCGGGCGCCACGGTGACAGTGGCCCAGGAGCGTGACGGGGTGTCGATCGACCGCTCCGGTGACCGGGTGCGGCTGCCCCGCGAGGTCGCCTCCCGGGTCTTCGTCGCCGCCAGCTGACCGACCGGGCATCCGGGCGTCACAACGTCCGGGTGTCCACCTTCTTCGCCAGCGCGGCCAGGTCTCCGGTCAGCTTCTCCACCGCCGAGCGCTCACTGCCACGGGCTGCGGTCCAGCTCACCGTGGCCAGCCGTCCGTCGCTGGCCAGCCAGCCCACCTCGGCGACCGGCCCGCGCCCGCTGGCCGCGGCGGTGGTCCGCTTGTACGCCTGCTGACCCAGCCCGGTGACCTTCGTCGCCTTGTCCGGCACCACGTCCGCCCCGAAGGTGGTCTTGTCGATCGTGGTCTCGGTCACGCTGAGCGTCAGCTCCGGCAGGGTCGCGCCGGCGGCCCGGACCACACAGGTGTGGGTGTCGCCCTGTTCGCTGGACGCCGCCACGTCGAAGCGCGCCTTCACCACCTGCTCGATCACCGTGAAGTCCAGCAGCCGGCAGGCGCCGCCCGAGGAGGCCGCCGCCACGTCCACCGTGACCGGCACCGGTGGCGGTGCCGCCACCGGTTCCGCCTCGTCGGCGCAGCCGCTCACCAGCAGCCCGGCCAGCCCGGCGATCACGATCCGCCCGCGCACATCCCACCCTCTCGCCGACCGACGGCAGAAAGCGCCCGCCGGATGTCCGTCGGACACCGTACGGGGTGTCGGTGTCGCGCGGAACCCCCGTTGATGCCCTATTCCGACAATGGATCGTCCACGTACGGGCAGTGTCGGCAGCCGCGCCCGCAGCACGTGCCTCGACGGGCCAGGAAACCAGCACTGAGCACGAACAACCCGCTCGCTGGATCGAGGTAGCCGGCCTCGTCGGCGGCGAGCGCGGCGTCGTGCGCGGCGAGGATCCGGGCCCGGTCGGGGTGCTCCGGCGGTAGCCGGGACGGGTGCGGCTCGGTGAGCGGCCGGCCGGCCAGTGGTCGTCGCTCTCCGGTCACCGCAGCAGTCTAGGGACGGCTACCACTCAGCCTCCCGCCTGGATGCGCGACATGCCCCCGGCGTCGTCGCGGTGGGTGGTTGTTTCGTCGTACGGTCCGGGGACGATCGGTTCGACGCCCGTCGACGCATACGGAGGGGACGCGATGCGGAAGATCGTTGTGCAGATGAGCGTGTCGTTGGACGGGTTCTTCGAGGGCCCGGGGGGTGACATCGGCTGGCACCAGGTCGATGAGGAGTTGCACCAGCACTTCAACGATGTGATCGCCCCGATGGGCGGGTTCCTCAGTGGCCGGGTCAGCCATGAGTTGATGGCCGCGTACTGGCCGACCGCCGACCAGAACCCGAGCGCCAGCGGCCCGGAGCGCGAGTTCGTCCGGATCTGGCGGGACATGCCGAAGATCGTCTACTCGCGCACGCTCGACCACGCCGACTGGAACGCCACAATCGCTCGCGAGGTCGACGTCGAGCAGGTCCGCAAGCTCACTGCCGAACCGGGCGGCGACCTGGCACTCGGCGGGGCAGACCTGGCCGCGACGTTCGCCCGGCACGACCTGATCGACGAGTACCGGATCTACGTCCACCCGGTGCTGGTGGGTCGGGGCCGCCGGCTCTTCCCCGACGCCGGGACTCCGGCCGCGCTGCGACTGGTGGAGAGCCGCGTCTTCGGCAACGGCGTGGTGCTGCTCCGCCACGAGCGGGCCCGCTGACCGATGATCAACGGCTGGTCGACCGGCGATGCGACAGTGCCGGCGGTGGACTGGTTCATCCGGGCCCTACGCGCCCGGACGCCCGAGCCAGCTCATTGACCCGGGGCAACCCGGCCGTCAGCCGAACCAGGTCATCGCCTGGCCGTGGCCTCTGGCCCAGGCCAGCGGCTTGCCGTCCAGCGCGAGGACGTTGTGCAACGCATCGTTCGGCGGGTCGGGCAGCCCGTCGTACCGCAGCACCTCCGGTCCCTCGTTCGCGATCCAGTGCCCCGGCAGCTCGCGGACCAGGCGGACGAACGCGTCCCGGCGCGGGCGCGGCACCTGGTAGAGCACTGACGTGTGGAAGACCACAAGCGTCGCGTCGGCCGGCGCCCGCGCGGCCAGCGCCGGCAGGTCGTCCACCAGGTCGCCGCGGACCAGCAGCGGCGGGTCGGCCGCGGCGATCGCCGCCGCGGCCCGCAGCCGGGCCCGCCGGTGGGCGTGCTCCGGCCAGATGAGGGCGTCCAACCAGGACACGTCGGCGGGGTCGGTCACGTCGAGCGGGTTGAGGTCCAGGCCGGCCCGCCACACCACCTGGGGTACGCGCGCCGGTGGCACCAACCCGTTGGCGGCGCAGTCGAGGACCGGCTCACCGGAGCCGATCTGCTGATCGCCGTAGCGGTACGCGTACCGGTCGGGGTAGAGGCAGAGGCCGGCCGACGCGCCGACCTCCAGCAGGGCGAGGGGCTGCGGCAACGCGGCGAGCAGCGGCAACAGGACCGCGCACCGGCCCGCCTCGTTCGTCTGGGTGGCCCGGGTGAGCAGCTCCGCCTCGACGGCGGGCCAGTGCGTCACCACGTAGTCGTGGAAGGCGACCGGGTCGCCGACCGGGCCACCGAGCCAGCGAACGACGCCGAACAGCAGATTTGGCTGCCGCTTGGCCGGCGGTAGCCGGTCGAGCAGGGCGAGCAGGGCGTCGTCGCGGGCGACGGCCTGCGACAGGCGCTCGTACGTGGGTGACACCCCGCGCGCCTCGCGGTTGCCGAACTCGTCGTACGCCCCAGCGGTCGTCATGGCCCCATCGTCGCAGCCCACTCCTCGACATTTCAGCCCCCATTTCGGTGCGCTGACTCACCCGCCTCGTAGAGTGCTGCGTCGGCCCGAGGGTTGAGCAGCAGCTCAGCGGGGTGCGGGCAGGGGCAACGGGGAGGTACGTGTCGTGCGGGGTGACGGTGTTCGGGTACTGATCGTCGGCGGTGGTGTCGCCGGACTGGCGACGGTGGCCGCGCTGCAAGGCTGGGGCGCGACTGTCGACGTGGTGGAGCGAGCGTCCGGGCCCACCGACTCCGGCACCGGGATCTACCTCACCGGCAACGCGACCCGGATCCTCGACGTACTCGGTCTGCGGGAGGCGGTCGCCGACGTCGCCGTGGAAATCACCCGGCAGCGCAGCGCCAACCAGCGCGGACGTCGCCTCTTCGACATCGACGTGGCAGCGCTGTGGCAGGGCGTCGGGCCGTGCGTGTCGTTGCCCCGGGCCCAGCTGCACCGGGCGCTGCTCGACGGCGTCGGCGACGCCCCGATCCGCTGGGGCCGCCAACCGGTCGCGCTCCTGCGCGAGGGCGACCAGGTCGCCGTCGAGTTCGACGACTCCAGCACCGGACGGTACGACCTGGTGCTCGGCGCGGACGGGGTGAACTCGACGGTCCGCCGGCTCGCCTTCGACGGCCACGCCGCCCGCGACCTCGGCCAGTACGCGTACCGGTGGGTCGCTCCCCGCGTCGACGACGAGCCGGTCTGGTCGGTGCAGTTGGGGCGCGGCAAGCAGTTCCTGACCATCCCGATCAGCGCCGAGCAGACGTACTGCTACTACAACGACGGCCCGGTGGCCGACCGGCCCGGCTGGCGCGATGAGCTGGGCGCCACGTTCACCGAACCGGTGGCCACCATGCTCAAGGCCCTCGACTACGACGACAGCACCCTGCACGCCGGGCCGAACCAGGAGGTCGTGCTCGACTCCTGGGCCCGAGGGCCGGTGCTGCTGGTCGGCGACGCCGCCCACGCCACCTCGCCGAACATGGCCCAGGGCGCCGCGATGGCCCTGGAGGACGCCGTCGTGCTCGCGTCATCGTTGGTCACCGCCGATTCCGTCGCCGAGGCGTTGCGTGGCTACGAGGCGCGGCGCCGCCCGCGTACCGGATGGGTGCTCGCCCAGACCCACCGCCGGGACAAGGCCACCGGGCTCCCGCCCGCACTACGCGACACGGTCATGCGCCACCTCGGCGAGCAGATGTTCCGTTCGAACTACGGGCCCCTGTTCGCCCAGCCCTGACCGACCGACGTGACCGGCACGGCCAGGGCCAGGGCGGTGCCATCACCGCTCAGGGCAGCTGGCCGGGCCGGTCGACGATGGCGATGCGGAGTAGGGCCGCGGCGGAGTACAGGGACTCCTTGCCGTTGCGCACCACCGAATCACGGCGGCCGAGGAAGACGTGGGTGTCCCGGTCGAAGAGGAAGTCGTCGTTGCCACCGATCACGCCGGGCATCCGAATCGCCACCCCGTGCCGGCCGGCGGCGTCCACCACGTCGCCCGAGATGACGACCGCTCCGGGTTCCCGTGCCAGCAGTTCGAACAGCGCCGCGAGCGCCCGGGGTGGCACGTAGCCGCGCAGCATCGACCGCGCGGTGGTGTACGCCATGCTCTCGTCCCCGTAGACGGCCTCCTCATCGGCTGCTTCGGGAAGATGCAGGTCGACCGGGTGTTCGCGAAGGTAACGGAGCAGCTCGTCCGGATCGGTGGGCAGGTCGCCGTGGTACGCGGGCGGTTGGAATGCGTCGAGTTCCTTCCAGGGATCGCCGGCATCGCGCATGCGAAGCTCCCTCAGCTCGCCCCACCCGTTCGGATCGCTCTCCGGTCGATAGCGCCCCTGCGTGTACGCGACTCCCCCGGCCGACTGCCACAGTTGGGCCCGGACGGTGTTGTAGGGGCCGCTGTCCGGTAGCTCCCGCGTCGTCGACAGGAATTCCGTGAAGACGTACTGGTCGGGCCGGGCGGTGAGCTCGGGCTGCTGCCGGGCTGCGTCGGCCGCCAGATGGAAGATCTCCGACGCGCTGGCCGTGGGCGGCGGCTGATCACCCAGCCTCATCGTCTGGACCGCCAGCGCACCGGCGGTCAGCGTGACTGCCAACCCGAACGCCCCGGCGAGGCGCCAACCGCGCAGGAACCGGGTACGACGTCCGGCCGGACGGGCCGCCGAAGCCGTCTCGGCCCGCTCGGCGACGTGTGCGGTCAGATCCCTGAGCAGTTGCTCCTCGAAACCCTGCGGCGATCGTTCGATCTCGTTCATCGTCATCTCCGACTCATCAGGCGAGGGTGGTGACCGGGCGGGCGAGCACAGCGCGGACCACACGGCGGGCACGATGCAGGCGGACCCGGGCGGCGACCGGCGACAGGCCGAGCACGGTCGCCGCCTCCGCGACGGTGAGGCCGTCCACGGCGACGAGTTCGACGAGCGTCCGGGTGCCCTCGGGTAGCTCGCTCAGCGCCCGATGGGTGCGGCGGGCCGCCGACTCGGCGTCGATCCGCTCCTCGATGCGGGCGATGTCATCGGGGCCCAGGTCTCGTCGCCCGGCCAGTCGGCCGGTCACCCGCAGCCGTCGGGCCGCCCGACGCCGCTCGTCGCCGATGACGTTGCGGGCCACCCCGTACAGCCAACCGATCTGACTGCCCCGGTCCGGTCGGTAGCCGGCCGCCGACTCGATCACCGCCAGGAACACATCGGCGGTGAGGTCGGCGGCGAGGTGCGGATCGTCGACCCGCCGCGCCACGAACCGGCCCACCGCCTCCAGGTGCCGCCGGTAGAAGACCTCGAAGGCCACCGGGTCGGCTCCGATGCCGGAGATGTCGTCATCGGCTCGGCTCGGCTCACTCACGGGCCGTCCCCCTCGTCGCCTTCACATCTCTTCTTCGTACGGCGCAGCGCGGGTGTTACCGAACCATCCGACACGTCTGCCCCGCCCTGACGACGACGCTTCGGGCCAGTTGGGCAACCGCCCTGGTGATGCGGCATTATCGAAGCACCGGCGACTGGCGGCACGGGGATGGTGTAACCATCGGGGAGCCTCTCGCGGGCGTCGACCGCCTGGGCGCCTGCGTCGAGGACCCATCATGACCACGACCAGCCCATCCGTCGAGCAGCACACCCCGTCGGGCACGGCCCGACTCCTGCCGGGCGCACCCGTCGCCGAAGCCGTCCTGGCCGAAACCCGCGACGCAGCCACCCGCCTGCGCGACCGCGGCATCACACCGAGCCTCGCCACCATCCTGGTCGGCGACGACGACGCCAGCGCCGGTTACATCGCCATCAAGCAGCGCCAGGCCGCCGCGCTCGGGTTCGCCTCCCCGCACGTGCACCTGCCGGCCACCGCCACCCAGGATGACCTGCACCAGGCCATTGCCCGATTCAACAGCGACCCGGCCGTGCACGGGCTGCTCGTGCAGTACCCCGTGCCGGGGCATCTGGACTACGACGCGGCGCTGCAGACCATCGACCCGGACAAGGACGTCGACGGCATGCACCCGCTCAACATGGGGCGCCTCGCCGTCGGCCTGCCCGGCCCGCTGCCGTGCACCCCCGCCGGCATCGAAGCCCTCCTGGCGTACTACGAGATCCCCGTCGCCGGTCGTGAGGTCGTCATCCTCGGCCGGGGCGCCACCCTCGGCCGTCCCCTGGCGATGCTGCTCGCCCAGAAGCGCCCCACCGCCAACGCCGCCGTCACCGTCGTACACACCGGTGTGCCCGACTGGGCCCGCTACACCCGCCGAGCCGACATCCTCGTCGCCGCCGCCGGCGTACCCGGGATCGTGCAGCCCGAGCACGTCAAGCCCGGCGCGGTCGTCATCGGCGCCGGCGTCCGCTACGACGGGCGGCGCCTCCTGCCCGATGTCGACGAAGCGTGCGCCGAGGTCGCCGGCGCGATCACGCCCCGGGTCGGCGGGGTCGGCCCGACCACCGTCGCGATGCTGTTCCGCAACGCCGTCCGCGCCGCCGAACGCGCGAACCAGTAGCCCGGTCGCCGAGATCACGTGGTGCTGAGTAGCCCGGTCGTCCACAGCTAATCAGCATCACGTGACTCACCGGACCCAGCCGAGGAAGCGGCGGTGCAGCAGCCCGGCGGGCACCCAGGTCAGATCCTCGGCCGCCCAGACCAGGTAGGACCCCATGTAGAGGGCCAACGACACAGGCGCGCCCTCGAACTCGGCATGCAACTCCGTGCGCCGGGTCCGGCAGGGCCAGGGCGCGGCGCAACCGCCGCAGGTCCAGACCGGAAGGACCGGGCCGTGGGTGGTCACCGCAGGCCATCCAGGAAGCGCCGGGTGGCGACCCGGGCGTGCCAGCGAGTGGCCCACTCGGCCTGATAGCAGGGGTACGGGGACAGCCGTGCCCACCACCAGCGACAGCCGGCGCAGAGCCCGTCGACGCCGGGCAGGTGCACGGACAAGATTCGTCCAACCTGGTCCTCGGTCACTCCTGCTCCTCCCCTGGCCAGTGGCCTCGCCGGATCGGGATGCGGTGCCGGGCTCGGCACGGCAGGTCGGCCCCACATCGGCAGATCCGGCGCCACCGCTGCCACGACCAGACCGGCCGATGCCGCCGAGCCAAGGTCAGCGCCACCGCCAGCAGGTAGTCGTCGTACGGCACCCGATCCGGCATCAGACCTCCCGACGATCCTCCTTGGATGCTCGATTGCCCGCCCATTTTGCGCGCGCATATTTAGGTGGTCAACGACCACGGGTCATAGCGCTTGGGCGTGTCCGGCGATCCTGGGCGGCAGCGTTGGCGGCACAATGACCGCCATGGAGAGTCCGACCTTCGTTCGCTTCCAGCTCGGCGCGCAGCTCCGCCGGGTTCGCGAAGAGGCCAGCGTCACGGCCGAACAAGCTGCCGACGTCATCGAGGTCTCGGCGAGCACGCTCCGACGCATCGAGGCCGGGCGCGTTGGTATCAAGGCGCCCGCGCTCAACGCCCTGCTTGATCGATACGGCGTCACCGATGCCGAGCTGCGCGACACGCTCCTGTCGATGGCGAAGACCGGCAAGCAGCGCGGCTGGTGGGCCAAGTACGGCGACCTGCCGTCGTCGTACCGCCAGTACATCGGCCTGGAGTCGGCGGCTGAGGAGGTACACAACTTCGAGACGCTGGTCGTCCCAGGGCTGCTCCAGACAGAGGACTACGCCCGAGCCTTGACCAGCGAGGACGCGCTGGAGCCCTCACCCGAGGCGGTCGACCGTCGAGTCGCCGTCCGAATGCAACGCCAAGAGCTGATCGCGACAGGGAAGCTGCGACTGTTGGCCGTGCTCGACGAGGCGGTACTGCACCGACAAATTGGCGGAGCGGCCGTCATGGCTGAACAGCTGACCGCACTGCTCGAGGCCAGCAAGCGGTGGAACGTCACCCTTCAGGTCATCCCGTTCCGGGCGGGCGCCTACGCCTCAATGGTGTCGAGCTTCCACATCCTCAACTTCGCGGGCGGACCCGGAGTCGTCTACATCGAGGGCATCACGGGCGACCTCTACGCGGAAGGTGACGATGTGAGGCGTTGTACCGTGGTCTTCAACAGCCTGCGCGCCTCGGCCTTGTCTCCCAGCGACTCAATCGCGATGATCAAGGCCGTTCAGGATGCGGGGCCCGACATGTAGGAGGCGGCAGTGGACTCGCAGTGGCGCAAGAGCACCCGCAGTGGCGGCAACGGCGCCTGTGTCGAGGTCAGGCGTGACGGGCTAGCGGCACAGGTCCGAGACAGCAAGGACCAACTGGGCCCAACTCTTCGGTTCGACGCCGCAGCATGGTCGACGTTTCTCTCCGAATTGAAGCGCTAGCAAGCGGAGCCCTCACCGCCCGGCGGTGCCTGTGTCGAAGTTGCCGCCCCACTCGTTGCTGTCGCGGTTTCAGCGACACCAGCCCCGGCGCAGCACAGCGCGCACCTACGATCAGGCTGTGAAGCGACCGCGCTTGTACGGGCCTGGCGAGTTGGCCGCCCTGTTCAACGTGTCGCGCCAGCGGGTACTCCAGATCACCCGCCGACCCGGCTTCCCTGAGCCGGTGGCCCGCCTTATCGGGACGACCATCTGGGACGCGGACGAAGTTGACGAGTAGGCCACCCACCGCGCCCAACCGAGGGCGACGAAGAGGGCTGGTCCGGTGGCGCCTATCGGCACGCCACGCCGGACCGGTGCCACCAGTGACGTGCCGTTACAGCCAGCCAGCCAGAACCGGGTGTAGGGCACATCCGCTTCTGCTGATGAGCGCAGGGTGCTGGTATCCGCTCAGCAAGCCTGCTGTGGTTAGCATCGCTTGTGACAGATCTTCATGTAATTCGCGTGTTCTGCGGTCCCGGCGGTAGGTACGGAAACCAGCTCGGCGTTGTTCTTGACGGCCATGCCGTGGCCACTGGGCAGGACCGCCAAGCCGTGGCCGCGCGGCTGGGCTTCAGCGAAACTGTCTTCGTCGATGATGCTGACACAGGGGTCGTCGACATCTACACGCCGAGCATGCGGCTGCCGTTTGCCGGGCATCCCCTGGTGGGCACGTCCTGGTTACTGGGTCGGCTCCGAGCCAGGCCGGAACTCCTACACCCGCCAGCGGGCTCGGTGCCAACCTGGCAGGACGGCGAGTTCACCTGGATCAGGGGTCGCGCGCAATGGGCGCCCGACAGGCGCATGCAGCAGTACGCCTCAGCCGAGGAGGTCGACTCGCTGCCGTGCCCGCCGCCAGGTGACGGGTGGCTGTACGCGTGGGCGTGGCAAGACCAGGCCGCCGGTCGGGTGCGTACCAGGGGATTTCCCCGCCGGGGCGACGCCATCGTCGAGGATGAAGCCACCGGAGCGTCCGCGATCGTGCTGACCGCCGAACTGCGCCGGGCGCTGGACATCGTGCAGGGCAAGGGATCGCAGATCCTGACTCGACCAGGGCCGAACGACACCGTCGATGTCGGCGGCCGGGTCATCTTTGAGGAAACCCGGTCCCTCTAATGAGCCACCCCCACAGCGCCCAAGCCAGGCCTGAAATATCCGCACGTGCCGCGATCCACGTTACCTGGCTGACCGGCCTGATACGGTGAGCGACCAACATGCAGCCGAAGCGATCCGGGTTTGCGCATGGTGTCACGCTGCCCCGATCGGATATCCCATCGCGGCGATGCCCGCGTGGAGCCTGGCAACGGTTGCCTTCGGGTTCAAAGCCTGCACGACGACGTCAGTAAGCGGACGGTGCGCGACGATGTGCTCGACCACCGCCGGGGCGACCTCGATCTCGTAGTAGTCCTCGGCGAACGCGACGTACCGGTCGACGATGTCGTCGAGCAGGATCTCGAGCAGGTCAGAGCCGTCTGGGGCGTTGCTGGCGTACGGCCCGCGAAGCGCGGGGAACGTGGTGGCTTCGCCGGCGTGCCAGCGGTCGTCATCGGAGAGCCGCCACAGCACAGCAGTGGCGACGAACTGGCCTTCCTCGTCGCCGAACGCTGGTTCCTCGATCTGCGGACAGAACACCGCCGGGAGACCGTCAAGCAGCCCGGGCCACAGCTCGTGGTCCGGATCGCGATAGGGCGTCATCGCCGACTCATGGTCAAACACGCGGATGAACGCGCCATCGGCGGTGAACACCACTGCCCACTCGTCGCCGCTGCCATTGTTCATCAGTGCCGCCTCGTCGTGACCCCATGATCGGGTGTAGGCGTAGTAGGGCTCGCCCTCGTCGACGATGCACTCCAGCACGGCGAGTGCCTTGCAGCGGTCCCGCAGCACGTCTATGGAGGGCAGTCTGGCGGCGATGTCGTACGCGGTCACCCGCTGAACCTACGCCCAAGCACCGACACCCGAGACTCGGTGAGAATGCACGCTCATAGCCGCTGGCCGGGCGCTTACCTCTGCACGCCCCCGGGCATGGAAGAGCCTGGAAACGGCGCTGCCCCGGCCTCCCAGAAGGGAAGCCGGGACAGCGCGTTTCGCGTACGTCAGCTGCAGCCGCTGGTGGAGCCGCAGCCCTCGCAGACGTAGCAGCTACCGGCGGGGCGCATCTTCGTACCGCAGGTGAAGCAGAGCGGTGCGTCGGCGGCCTTGCCGATCACGGCCTCCAGCAGTTCGGTGCTGGAACCCACGCTCGGGGCCGGCTTGGCGGCGGCCACGTCGGCCATCTCCTGGGCCGGCTGGGCGACGGCCTCCGGCTTGGCCGGGGTCTCCACCGGCGCGGACGACGCCATCGCGGTGAGCTCGACACCGGTGACGGCGGCGGCCTCCGCGTCGGCCTCGGCCCGCAGCTGCGCGGCCCGCTCCGAGGCGGTGAAGATGCCCAGCTCGGCGCGGCGCTCGTAGGGCAGGAAGTCCAGCGCCAGGCGACGGAAGATGTAGTCCATCACCGAGGCCGCCATCCGCACGTCCGGGTCGTCGGTCATGCCGGCCGGCTCGAAGCGCATGTTGGTGAACTTGCTGACGAACGTCTCCAGCGGCACGCCGTACTGCAGGCCGATGCTGATGGCCACCGAGAAGGCGTCCATCACGCCGGCCAGGGTCGAGCCCTGCTTGGACATCTTGAGGAAGACCTCACCGAGGCCGTCGTCCGGGTAGGACGACGCGGTCAGGTAACCCTCGGCGCCACCGACGGAGAAGCTGACCGTCTCGGACGGGCGCTTCTTCGGCAGGCGCTTGCGCACCGGCCGGTACTCGATGACCTTCTCCACCGCGGTCGGCGCGGCCGTTGCGGTCTCGACGGCGGCCGGCTCGGTGGCCTTGTTGTTCTTGGCCACCGAGAGCGGCTGGCCGACCTTGCAGTTGTCGCGGTAGATCGCCAGCGCCTTCAGGCCGAGCTTCCAGCCCTCGAAGTAGATCTTCTCGACGTCCTCGACGGTGGCCGCCTCCGGCATGTTGACCGTCTTGGAGATGGCGCCGGAGACGAACGGCTGGATGGCCGCCATCATCCGCACGTGGCCCATCGGAGCGATCGACCGCTCCCCCATCGCGCAGTCGAAGACCGGGTAGTGCTCCGGCTTGAGGCCGGGGGCGTCCACCACGTGGCCGTTGTCGGCGATGTGCTCGATGATCGCCTCGACCTGCTCCTCGGGGTAGCCGAGGCTGCGCAGGGCGCGCGGAACCGTCTGGTTGACGATCTGCATCGAGCCGCCGCCGACCAGCTTCTTGAACTTGACCAGCGCCAGGTCCGGCTCCACGCCGGTCGTGTCGCAGTCCATCATGAAGCCGATGGTGCCGGTCGGGGCGAGGACGCTGGCCTGCGCGTTGCGCCAGCCGTTCTTATCACCGATCTTGTTGCCCTGGGTCCACTGCTTGGTCGCCTCGCGGACGATCGCGGTGGCCACCGGGCTGGTCGGCTTGATCTCGTCGTTAGCCGCCGCGTGCTTGCGCATGACCCGCTTGTGCGGCTCGGCGTTGCGGGCGTAGCCGTCGTACGGGCCGACGACGCCGGCCAGCTCGGCCGAGCGGCGGTAGGCGGTGCCGGTCATCAGCGAGGTGATCGCCGCGGCGACCGAGCGGCCCTGGTCCGAGTCGTACGGCAGGCCGGTGGCCATCAGCAGGGCGCCGAGGTTGGCGTAGCCGATGCCGAGCTGCCGGTAGGCCCGGGACGTCTCACCGATCTTGTCGGTCGGGAAGTCAGCGAAGCAGATCGAGATGTCCATCGCGGTGATGACGAACTCGACGGACTTGACGAACTTCTCCACCTCGAAGCCACCGTCGGCGCGGAGGAACTTCATCAGGTTGAGCGAGGCCAGGTTGCACGAGGAGTTGTCCAGGTGCAGGTACTCCGAGCACGGGTTCGACGCGGTGATCCGCCCGGTCTCCGGGCAGGTATGCCAGTCGTTGATCGTGTCGTCGTACTGCAGGCCCGGGTCGGCGCACTCCCAGGCGGCCTGCGAAATGGCGCGGAACAGGTTCTTGGCGTCGACGGTCTCGATCACCGAGCCGTCCAGCCGGCCGCGCAGGTCGAAGCCGCCGCCGTTCTCCACAGCCGACATGAACTCGTCGGAGACCCGGACCGAGTTGTTGGCGTTCTGGTACTGCACGCTGACGATGTCGGAGCCGCCGAGGTCCATGTCGAACCCGGCGTCGCGCAGCGCGCGGATCTTGTCCTCCTCGCGCGCCTTGGTGACCACGAACTCCTGGATGTCCGGGTGGTCCACGTCGAGGATGACCATCTTGGCCGCCCGCCGGGTCGCGCCGCCGGACTTGATGGTGCCGGCGGAGGCGTCCGCGCCGCGCATGAAGCTGACCGGGCCGGAGGCGTTGCCGCCGGAGGAGAGCAGCTCACGGGACGAGCGGATGCGCGACAGGTTGACCCCGGAGCCGGAGCCGCCCTTGAAGATCAGCCCCTCCTCCTTGTACCAGTCGAGGATCGAGTCCATCGAGTCGTCCACCGCGAGGATGAAGCAGGCGCTGACCTGCTGCGGCGACAGCGTGCCGACGTTGAACCAGACCGGCGAGTTGAAGCTGAACACCTGGTTCAGCAGCATCCAGGTCAGCTCGTGGGCGAAGACCTCGGCGTCGGCCGGGCTGGCGAAGTAGCCGTACTCCTCGCCCGCGGTGCGGTAGGTGGTGACCACCCGGTCGATCAACTGCTTGAGCGACCACTCCCGCTCCGGGGTCCCCACCGCTCCCCGGAAGTACTTGGTGGTGACGATGTTCGCCGCGTTGACGCTCCACGACTCCGGGAACTCCACCCCGCGCTGCTCGAAGTTGATCGAGCCGTCCCGCCAGTTCGTCATCACGACGTCACGGCGCTCCCAGGAGACCTCGTCGTACGGGTGGACCCCCTCGGTCGTCCACACCCGGTCGATCTTCAGCCCCGCGCCTGCCTTGCTTCGTGAACGGCTAGTTGTCACGCCGTCGCCCCCCTCGTCTGCGCGGTGCCCCACCGCGCGTCCCAATCTCTTGAAAACTGTGAAGACTCAACTCGTACGGCCGGCGGCCTCAACCGCATCGGCCCGGCCCTGCTCCCGGGCTCGCGCAGCGGCCCGCAACGTCTCGATCTCGCGCTCGAAGTCGGCGAGCGAGTCGAACGAGCGGTAGACGCTGGCGAACCGCAGGTAGGCGATCTCGTCCAGGTCGCGCAACGGACCCAGGATCGCCAGGCCCACGTCGTGACTGGGGATCTCGGCGGCCCCCTTGGCCCGGACCGTCTCCTCCACACGCTGCGCGAGCAGCGCGAGGGAGTCGTCGTCCACCGGCCGGCCCTGGCACGCCTTACGCACCCCGCCGATGATCTTCGTACGACTGAACGGCTCGGTCACCCCGCTGCGCTTGACGACCGCGAGGACCGCCTCCTCGACGGTGGTGAACCGCTTGCCGCACTCCGGGCAGGAACGTCGCCGCCGGATGAGCTGGCCGTCGTCGGCCTCCCGCGAGTCGACCACCCGGGAGTCAGCATGCCGGCAGTACGGACACCGCATCGCCCACCTCCTAAAAATGATCAACTGCGAGCACACCGGACATCCCCGGGCACGACTCACCGCGACGGTGCCATCTTCGGATGACGCCGCCGTGATCGACGTTACGGGGAGTGCGGTCGGTAGTCAGACCCAACCTGTAGGCAACTTACGCCCGTGTCACTACTACATCTAGGGGTCGACCGTATGTCGCTGCGGAAGCCGGGTCAAGTTGGCCGGCGTGTCCGGCGCGTCACGGACCATCCGGTCATCAACGCTCCGCAACACACCCGAACACCCAACGCCACGACCCCGCCCGAGTTACCGGCCGGGCGGCCGAAACGGACCGGAAAACGGGCCATGATCGAACACTAGTGCTACCTGACGTACCATTTATCAGAACATCCGTACGAGCGGAGCGCTTTTTCACCCCGACACGCCGGTGAGAGGTCGTACAGATGTTTGAAAATGACTGATCTCACCTATACGGTCATGAACAACGTGGCACCACCGCACGCACCACGAGCCGACGAGGCACCCAGCGCCGACCAGGGAGGACGGACGTGACCGAGGACCGGGCCAGCCGGCCGAAGAGCCCGCAGCAGATCACCGAGGCGGGCCCCCCGGCCACCCGACGCCGCAGCGCCGCGCGCAGCCGGACGGGCCAGCCCGCCGTGCGCCCGGTCACCCCGGTCGTCAGCGCCTTCCCCGACCCGGCGACTGTCGACCTGACCGCCCGCCAGCGCCGCATCCTGGAGTTCATCCGCACCTGGGTGGAACGACACGGCTACCCGCCGAGCGTCCGGGAGATCGGCGAGGCGGTCGGCCTGGTGTCGCCGTCCAGCGTCGCCTACCAGCTCAAGGAGCTGGAGAAGAAGGGCTTCCTGCGCCGCGACCCGAACCGGCCACGCGCGGTGGACGTCCGCGCCCCCAGCGAGGCGATCGACGACGAGCTGTCGAGGGCACAGCGGCCGACCCCGGCGTACGTGCCGATGCTCGGTCGGATCGCCGCCGGTGGGCCGATCCTCGCCGAGCAGGCCGTGGAGGACATCTTCCCGCTCCCCCGCGAGCTGGTGGGTGAGGGCGAGGTCTTCATGCTCCAGGTCAAGGGCGACTCGATGCTCGACGCGGCGATCTGCGACGGCGACTGGGTGGTCGTCCGGCAGCAGCCGACCGCCGACTCCGGCGAGATCGTTGCCGCGATGCTCGACGGCGAGGCGACCGTCAAGACCTACCGGCGGCGCGACGGGCACGTCTGGCTGATGCCGCAGAACCCAGCCTTCGACCCGATCCCCGGCGATGACGCCACCATCATGGGCCGGGTCGTGGCGGTGCTACGCCGGATCTGACCGATCGGCGGGTGGGCGCCGACGGCGCTCACCCGCACCGCTCGCCAGAGGGCGGACGGGCGCCTCAGGGCCGATCAGTAACGGTCGCCCCGGTGACCACGACCGCCACCGGGATACTGCCCGTACGGGTCGATGGGCGGGTCGTCGTCGCGTCGGCGGCCGGGCCGCTGACCCCGGTAGTCGGGCTCCTGCGCACCGCGCCGGGGCGGCTCCGCGCGACCGGGCTGACCGCCGTCGCCGCCGTACACACCACTGCCGGGGCGACCACCGCCCTGCGGACGACCACCACCACTGTGTGGGCTACCACCACCAGCCGGGGGTCGACCGCCGCCTACCGGGGGTCGACCGCCACCGCCGGCCGGGGGACGTCCGCCGCCGCCGCCGTACACGCCGGCACCGCCGCCGTCCGGTCGTGGCGCACCGTAGCCACCGTCAGCCGGGGCCGGCCGGGGGCCACCTCCGTACACGGCGCCACCCGCCGGGGCCGGGCCGCCGCGACCCGCACCACCGCCGTAGACCGCGCCGCCGGCCGGTGCGCCGCCCCCGTAGACACCGCCTCTGCGATCGTCGTCGGCCGGGAAGCCGTCGACGGCACGACCGCCACGCGGGCCGAACGGCTCGCCATCCGGCTCCGAGGTGTCGGTTTCGTCGGCGGTCGGCGGGCGACGGCGGGCGCGAACGATGCCGAAGATGCCGGCGGCGACCAACAGCAGGCCGATCAGCCCGACCGCCCCGACCATGTACGTGATGTCGTCGAGGCTCAACCCGTCCGTCCAGGATTTCGAGGAGGCCGGCTTGCCACCCTCCTCCGGGGCCAGTGGCACGGCTGTCGTGGTGGACGGGGTGTAGCTGAGAATGTCGAGCGGCTCGTCCTCGGAGAACCGGCCCGCGTCGGAGACGGTGAGGAACGCCTTCCCGTCCGCGGTGTAGCTGATGGCCTCACCGAACGGGTCGGCCAACGGCGTCACCCGCGGTTTGCCGGTGGTGAGCGCGGCCACGATGTCGCCACCGGTCACGTCGAACTCGAAGGCGTCCGCGTAGGTGCGCAGGACCACCCGGGAACCGTCCAACGTCCGGGAAGCGCCGGTGACGGCGATCCGGCCGAACGTGTTGAGGGGGTTCTCCGTCTGGGTCTTCGGCAGCGTGAACTCGCCGGCCTTCTGCAGCGGCACCGGGTCGGTGTCGCCGCTCTTCAGGGCCGCCGACGGCGCGTAGATCTCGGCCTTGCCGCTGGTCACCTTGGTGATGATCAGCGGTGTGCCGTCGTCGGCGATCAGTAGCGCCTCGGCGTCGTGCGGTTTGCCCTCGGGGTAGGAGAGCCGGTGCAGTGTCGGCTGCTCGGCGCCGCTGACCGGCATCGACCAGAGCGCGACGCGGGTGCGGCGCTCCTTCGAATCGGGGTTGTCACCGGTGTCGGCGATCCAGAGGGTGCGGCCGTCCTTGGACAGGGCGAGATCTTCGGTGTCGAACGGGCCCTGCCCCGAGTAGCGGACCGGCTCCTTCGAGATCTTGCACTTGGTGTCGAGGAAGAAGACCCGCTTGCGTGCCGCGATGTCGGTGCCGTCGTTGATGACGATGAAGCCGCTCTTGGTGGCGACCAGCCCGGACAGCTCCCGTAGGCGCTCGTCGGCGATCGTGCACCGCTTCTGGCCAGGGTTGGCGGCAGGCGGCCCGGACGACCCAGGGGCGGGAGCCGCTGCGGCGACTCCGGCGAGCGCCACGGTTGCCCCAAGCAGGCCGAGGGCAACCGTGACCGAGGAAACAACGCGGCGCATTCGGCCAGTGTCGCATGCCGCGCGTTTCCGATGGATGACGCCGTGGCCGGTCAGGACCGGCTGCCGGCCACCTGCTCCAGCCGCTCCACGTCGAACGCCGCCAGCTCCGCCGCCAGCTCCGCGCCAACGCGGACATGCAGCAGGGTGCCCTCCGGCAGGTGCGCCGTGCTGAGCACCTCACCCGTGCGGTGTGCCCGAGCCACCAGGTCACCCCGGTCGTACGGCAACACCGCCCGGACCTCCACGGCCGGGCTCGGCAGCCGCTCCTCGATCGCCGCGCGCAGCTCGTCCATGCCCCGCCCGGAGTACGCGGACACGAAGATCGCGTCCGGCCAGAGCCGCTTGAGCCGCAGCAGAGTGTCCTCGTCGGCCGCGTCGGTCTTGTTGACCACCAACAGCTCAGGCAGCCGGTCCGCGCCCACCTCGGCGAGCACCTCATGCACCGCCCGGACCTGCTCCTCCGGATCCGGATGGGTGCCGTCGACGACGTGCACCACCAGATCCGCCTCGGCGACCTCCTCCAGCGTCGAGCGGAACGCCTCGACGATCTGGTGCGGCAGGTGCCGGACGAACCCGACCGTGTCGGAGAGGGTGTAGAGCCGCCCGTCCGAGGCGGTGGCCTTGCGGGTCGTCGGGTCCAGCGTGGCGAAGAGCGCGTTCTCCACCAGCACGCCCGCGCCGGTGAGCCGGTTGAGCAGGCTGGACTTGCCGGCGTTGGTGTAACCGGCGATGGCGACCGCGGGAACGGCGTTGCGGGAGCGTCGGGCGCGCTTGGTCACGCGTACCGTCTTCATGCTCTTGATCTCGCGACGCAGCCGGGAGATGCGGTGACGGATGCGCCGCCGGTCGGTCTCCAGCTTGGTCTCACCGGGACCACGAACACCCACACCGCCGCCGGCGCCGCCGCCCCGGCCGGAACCACCGGTCTGCCGGGAGAGCGTCTCACCCCAACCGCGCAGCCGGGGCAGCAGGTATTCGAGCTGGGCCAGCTCGACCTGCGCCTTACCTTCCTTGCTCTTGGCGTGCTGGGCGAAGATGTCGAGGATCAGCGCCGTGCGGTCGACGACCTTGACCTTGGTGCGCTGTTCCAGGTTGCGCAGCTGCGACGGGGACAGCTCACCGTCACAGATGACCGTGTCGGCGCCGGTGGAGAGCACCACCGCGCCGAGGTCGTCGACCTTGCCACGGCCGATGTACGTGGCCGGGTCGGGTCGGGTCCGACGTTGAATGAGCCCCTCGAGCACCTGCGAGCCGGCGGTCTCGGCCAGCGCGGCGAGCTCGGTCAGTGAGTTTTCCGCGTCGGTGACCGTGCCTTCGGTCCAGACGCCCACCAGGACGACCCGCTCCAGCCGCAGCTGGCGGTATTCCACCTCGGTGACGTCGGTGAGCTCGGTTGACAGGCCCGGGACGCGTCGGAGGGACTGTCGCTCCGACAGCTCCATCTCGCCGGTGGTGATGTCGTCGAGCTCGTCCTCGACGGGGACAAAGCTCTCCTGGTCTCGCAAGCGGTTCTCCTGTCCGTTTTGATAAGTAGAACGCAATCCTGACATGTGGCAACGCCGAACGCACCTGCTATATGCCCATGGTGAAGGTCGCCAAAAGTGGGGGCGAATGCCGGTCGGCTGCGACAACCCGGTAGAAATGCGGGCGGCGGCCGATCGGCCGCACAGCCGTTACGGAGGGATCCCGTGGCCATCACCCGACTGCCCAGCGCCGGATTTTCGATCACCATCCGGATCGCCGTCACCGCGGACGCCTCCTCGATCGGCCGGCTCACCACCTCCGTCGGCGAGGCCGGGGCGATCGTCACGGCGCTGGACGTGGTGGACTCGGACCCGACCCACGTGATCGTCGACCTGACCTGCGACACCGCCGACGCCGGGCACGCCGACCAGGTGGTCGAGGCGCTGACCGCGCTGGACGGCGTGGACGTGCGCAAGGTGTCGGACCGGACGTTCCTGCTCCACCTGGGCGGCAAGATCGAGGTGACCTCGAAGGTCGCGCTGCGCAACCGCGACGAGCTGTCCCGGGCGTACACCCCGGGGGTGGCCCGGGTCTGCATGGCGATCGCCGAGAACCCGGCCGACGCCCGGCGACTGACCATCAAGCGCAACACCGTCGCGGTGGTCAGTGACGGCTCGGCGGTGCTCGGCCTGGGCAACCTGGGCCCGGCCGCGTCGCTGCCGGTGATGGAGGGCAAGGCCGCGCTGTTCAAGCGCTTCGGCGGGGTGGACGCCTGGCCGGTGGTGCTGGACACCCAGGACACCGACGAGATCGTGCAGATCGTCAAGGCGATCGCGCCGGCCTACGGCGGGATCAACCTGGAGGACATCGCCGCGCCGCGCTGCTTCGAGATCGAGGCCCGGCTGCGCGAGGCGCTGGACATCCCGGTCTTCCACGACGACCAGCACGGCACCGCGATCTGCGTGCTGGCCGCGCTGACCAACGCGCTGCGGGTGGTGGGCAAGCAACTCGAGGACGTCCGGGTGGTCGTCTCCGGAGCCGGCGCGGCCGGCACCGCGATCATGAAGCTGTTGCTGCGCCAGGGCGTCGGCGACATCATCGCGTACGACCGGCAGGGCGCCCTGCACCGTGGGCTGACCGGGCTCAACTCGGCGTGGCAGTGGCTGGCGGAGAACACCAACAAGGAGAACTACTCGGGCGACCTGCCCGGTGCGATCCGGGGCGCCGACGTGTTCATCGGGGTGAGCGCGCCGAACCTGCTCACCGGCGAGGACATCGCGCAGATGGCGAAGGACTCGATCGTCTTCGCGCTGGCCAACCCGGACCCGGAGGTCGACCCGCGGGAGGCGCGCAAGTACGCCGCCGTGGTCGCCACCGGCCGCTCGGACCAGCCGAACCAGATCAACAACGTGCTCGCGTTCCCCGGGGTGTTCCGCGGCATGTTGGACGCGCACGCCGAGGAGTTCACCGAGGAGATGGCGATCGCGGCCGCCCGGGCCATCGCGGACGTGGTCGGTGAAGACAAGATCAACCCGACGGTGATCGTGCCGAGCGTCTTCGACTCCCGGGTCGCGCCGGCGGTCGCCGCCGCCGTCCGCGCCGCCGCGCACAACCCCAGCCCACTCCCGGCCGCCGACCCCGGCCCGGCGGACCTCCCCGAGATCGCGGCAAACGCCAGCGCCACCCCGTAACAGCCAACGTTGGTGATCAAGAGGTTTGCGTCAGGAACCGCGCTGCTTCTGACGCAAACCTCTTGATCACGGCGCGGAAGCGTGGGGCGGTGTGGAGGTCGCGAAGTCAGCGGCGCGGTCGGCAACGAGGTCCGGGTGGCTCAGCGGCAGGTCGTGACCCGCACCGGGGACGACCTCCGACCGGGCACCCGGGATCAGGCTGGTGATCCGGTCGGCCACCGACCGGGCGTCGTACAACTGACTGCGCTCGCCGAGCAGCGCCAGGACCGGCACCGCGAGGTCACGCAGCTCGTCGTCGGTGAGCGCCGGTGGGACCGAGTGCCGGCGGCGGAAGCCGAAGGTGGCGCGGACCAGCCCCATCAGGTCGTCGTCACGCAGGGTCGCGTTGCGCAGCAGCCGGGCCGCGCCGCGGCGTACCGGATCGGGGGCGAGGCCGACCAGGCCGCCCAGCATCACCCAGGCGAGGAACCGGCCGTTGACAGTGCCGAAGCCGGCCGGGTCGAGGAGGAGAAGGCCAGCCACTCGGCGGGGTGAGTGCCGCGAGTACTGCACCCCCACCCAACCGCCGAACGACGAGCCGACAAGGTACACCCGGTCCACGCCCATCCCGTCGAGGACCTCGGACAGCCAGCGCGCCCAGTCCCGACCGCCGTCGAGGGGCAGCGATTGCACGGAGCAGCCCGGCTCGCCAACCGGGTCGACGGCGATCACCGGCCGGTCCCGCCCGAGACGGCGCACGTGCGGGTGCCAACTCAGTGCGTTGCCGCCAGCGCCGGGTAGCAGCACGAACGGCGTTGCGGCGCCAGCCCCAAATCGGTAGACCCGGGTGCGTCCGAAGCTCGTCGGCAGGTCGGCGGCGACCGCGTCGGCGGGCCACACCCGACGCCGGGTCCGCTCGTACGCGTCAAGGAATCGCACGCGGGTGCGATCGCTGGTGAACTCGCTGATCCGTGCGACTGTCACGATGACTCCGCCCCCGGCGTTTGATGATACGACCGTACCATCAAAACCCGCTGACGGAACAGGACGGAGTGCACCGTGCCCAAGCGCGTCGACCATGAACAGCGGCGTCGGCAGATCGGCGACGCGCTGCTGCGGATCGCCAGCAGCCGGGGACTGCAGTCCGCCAGCATGCGGGAGGTAGCCGCCGAGGCCGGGGTGTCGCTACGGCTCGTGCAGTACTACTTCCACACCAAGGACGAGCTGCTGTTGACCGCGCTCGGCTATCTCGGCGAGCAGCTGACTGCCCGCGTCGAGGCACGGATTCGGGCACTCGGTCCGGTCACCCCGCGCACCGTCGTCGTCGGCACCCTCTCCGCCGTCCTCCCGACGGACCCCGAGGGCCACCAGCTCACCAGGGCCTACACCGGCTACTACGCGCTGGTGTTCACCGAACCGGACCTCGCCGAACGGCACGGCACCGCGTACCCGGACAAGCTCGAACGGCTGCTCGCCGGACAACTCCGGCAGGCGCAGCAGGACGGGACCGTCGACCCGGAGCTGAACTGTGACGTGGTCGCCGCCGGGCTACTGGCGCTGACCAACGGGCTGGGCTCCAGCGTGCTCGGCGGTCAACGCGACGGCGCGAGCGCGCTGGCGATCCTGACCTACCACCTCGACCGGCTGTTCACACCGCCAGCGCCGACAAGCTGATCTCGCCGCTCGCCACCAGGACGGCGGGGCCGGAGAGCCAGCAGGAGTTCTCGGTGACCGTCACCGTTAGACGGCCGCCGGGGACGTCGATGGCGACCACGCCGGTGTCCCGGCCGGCGTCGCGCAGGGCCACCGCGCCCACCGCGCAGGCGCCGGTGCCGCAGGACAGGGTTTCGGCGCTGCCCCGCTCGTACACCCGCATCAGGGTGTGCCCGTCGGTGCCGTCGACCGGGTCGCCCGCCACGATGAACTCCACGTTCACCCCGCTCGGGAACACCGTCGGGTCGAACCCGGGCGCGACGGTCAGGTCCAGCGCCGACAACTCGACGCCGGCCGGCAGGACGCAGACCAGGTGCGGGTTGCCGACGTCCACCACCGTGCCGGACAGGGTCAGCTCGCCGAGGGTGGCGGTGGAGCCGTCGTACACCTGGGGGCGGCGCATCTCGACGGAGACGGCGTCACCCTCGACCAGCGCGCGCACGACGCCGGCCCGGGTAGCCACCGGCAGCGCCGCGCCGGCGGGCGTCGCCAAGCCGGTGTCGAGCAGGTAGCGCACGAAGACCCGCGCGCCGTTGCCGCACATCTCGGCGAACGAGCCGTCGGCGTTCCAGTAGTCCATGAACCACTCGGCCTCGCCGGCCTGACCTGCGCCGTCCGGGTGCTTGGCCGCGCGGACCACCCGCAGCACGCCGTCCGCCCCGATGCCCCGACGCCGGTCGCAGAGCGCCGCGACCAGCTCCGGGGTCAGGTCGAGCTGACCATCCGGGTCGGGAAGGATGACGAAGTCGTTGCCGGTGCCGTGGCCCTTGGTGAACTCCACGCCCCCATTATCGCGTCTCGGCCGGCACCAGACGCAGGGCGGCCCCGATCAGGTCCGGCTCCGCCGAGTCCAGCCAGTGGATCCGCGGGTCGCGCCGGAACCAGGACCGCTGCCGGCGCACGAAGCGCCGGGTGGCGCGGACCGTCTCGTCGTGCGCCTGCGCCTCGGTCACCTCGCCGGCGAGCATGCGCAGCACCTGCTGGTAGCCGAGGGCCCGACTCGCCGTCCGCCCGTCGGGCAGCCCGCGCGCCACCAGCTCGCGGGTCTCCGACACCAGGCCGTCGGCCCACATCCGGTCCACCCGCAGCGCGATTCGCTCATCCAGCACGCCGGTGTCCAGGTCGACGCCGAGCTGCACCGACGGGTAGTACGGCGTGGGCTGCGGCAGCGAGGCGGCGAACGGCGCGCCGGTGAGCTCGATCACCTCCAGGGCACGCACGATCCGCCGACCGTTGCCGGGCAGGATGCCCTCGGCGGCCACCGGGTCGGCGGCCCGCAGCCGCGCGTACAGCGGAGCAGGGCCGGCCTCGGCCAACTCCCGTTCCAGCCGCTCCCGCAGCGCGGCGTCGGTGCCGGGGAACTCGAAGCGCTCCAGCACCGCCCGCACGTATAGCCCGGAGCCACCGACCAACAGCGGCACCCGCCCCCGGGCCAGGATGTCGTCCACCGCCGCGCGGGCCAGTCGCTGGTACTCCGCGACGCTCGCCGGCTCGGTGACGTCCCAGATGTCCAGCAGGTGATGCGGGACCCCGTCCCGCTCGGCGACCGTCAGCTTGGCGGTGCCGATGTCCATGCCCCGGTAGAGCTGCATCGAGTCCGCGTTGACCACCTCCCCGTCGAGAGCGTGTGCCAACGCGATGCTCAGCGCCGACTTGCCGGCCGCCGTCGGGCCGACAACGGCGATGACCGTGCCGCTGCTCACATCCGCTCCCAGCACGCCACGAAGTAGGCCACGCCGTAGGGGGCGCTGTCG
The DNA here is from genome assembly GCF_036902955.1 of Micromonospora sp. CPCC 205558. NCBI lineage: Bacteria > Bacillati > Actinomycetota > Actinomycetes > Micromonosporales > Micromonosporaceae > Micromonospora > Micromonospora sp. CPCC 205558. Next base: position 2,303 of record NZ_JBAKHR010000048.1, on the reverse strand, counting down.
TGCAGCAACTCGCCGCGCCACCCTCCGCCGGACGCGCGGGCCGCGCCGGCGAGCACCTGCCAGGGGGCGCGACCGGCGGCCTTCAGCTCCGCCGACACCACCGGGTCGAGGTCGAGCAGCGCGTCCAGGTCCGCGTCGGCCAGTGCCGCGGCAACCCCCTGGTCGTACGCGAGGGCGCGCGCGTCGTCGTACCCGGGTGCTTTCTCGCCCCGGCAGGCCGACCCGTCCCCGAGCACCAGCGATGCCACCCGGTCGCCCGCGGCGCCCACCTCGTCGGCGAGGGCGGCCAGCTCGGCCGGGCCGGCGTCGGCGGCCACCTGCACGGCGGTCACCGGCGCTCGGAGGTCGTGGCGGGCCAGCAGCCACGCGCCGATGGTCAGGCTCAACGGCAGCACCGCGCCGCGCTCCGGCTGGCCGGGCAGCAGCGGCACGTTCAGGTCGACACCCCAGGGCTGGAGGGAGCCGCTCGCCGGGGTGCGGATCGGGCCGGTCAGCGGGCCGGTGCCCAGCAGCACCACGATGTCCGGATCGCTGGCCAACAGCCGGCGTACGGCGGTGTCACAGGCCGCCCGCAGATCGTCCAGCTCGGGGGCCGCGGAGCCGGCCACCTCGGGCACGAGCAGGGGCGGATGCGGGCAGACGGCGGCGGCGACCAGTGGCACCCGTTCACCGTAGCGGGAATCCCCGGTGCGTCTCCGAGCCGATCCGGTCATTCGGTCCGTAGGACACCGTATGGTCACGGTCGGCGATAGGCGCTCGACGGGGACCGGGTTGGACCTGTGACAATGCCGGAAGCAACTTGGCTGCGCCGTGGCGGCGACGGGGGATCGATCCTTCGACGCCGGGAGAACGAGGATGGGCACATGAGCGACTGGACTGCCTTCGGACGGGTGGACGCGGACGGCACCGTGTACGTCAAGACCACCGAGGGCGAGCGGGTGGTCGGATCCTGGCAGGCGGGAGCACCGGAGGAGGGCCTGGCACACTTCGCACGTCGCTTCGCCGATCTGGTGACCGAGGTGGATCTGACCGAGGCACGGCTCAAGTCGGGTGCGGCGGACGCCGGGCACTCGTTGAGCACGATCCGACGGATCCGCACGACGCTGCCCGAGGCCAACGTGGTCGGCGACATCGACGCGCTGGCCGCACGCCTGGACAAGCTGGCGACGCTCGCCGAGGAGAAGGCCGGCGAAGCGCGCGCCGCCCGGGACGCCGCGCGCGGCGAGGCCCTGGCCCGCAAGACCGCCCTGGTCGAGGAGGCCGAGAAGCTGGCCGCCGAATCCACCGGGTGGAAGACCGCCGGGGACCGCCTCAAGGAGATCCTCGACGAGTGGAAGACCATCCGTGGGGTCGACAAGAAGGCCGACGGTGAGCTGTGGAAGCGGTTCGCCGCCGCCCGGGACGGCTTCACCCGCCGCCGCGGCGCCCACTTCGCTTCCCTCGACTCGCAGCGCAAGCAGGCGCAGACGGTCAAGGAAGAGTTGGTCGCCGAAGCGGAGAAGCTCCAGGAGTCCACCGACTGGGCGGCCACGGCAAACCAGCTCAAGGACCTGATGACCCAGTGGAAGGCGGCTCCGCGCGCCTCCAAGGAGGCCGAGCAGAAGCTCTGGGAACGGTTCCGGGGTGCCCAGGACGCGTTCTTCAGCCGGCGCAGCGAGGTCTTCTCTGCGCGGGACAACGAGCAGCGTGGCAACCTGGAGCGCAAGCAGGCCCTGCTCGCCGAGGCCGAGGCGTTGGACATCGACGCCGACCCGAAGGGCGCCCAGGCCAAGCTGCGGGAGATCCAGGCCCAGTGGCACGAGGCCGGGCGGGTGCCCCGCGAGGCGGCGGCCGGGCTGGAGCGCCGGCTGCGCGCCATCGACGACAAGGTCCGCGACGTGATGGACTCGGCGTGGCGCCGCACCACCAAGGAGGACAACCCGCTGCTCGCCCAGATGCGGGCGCAGGTGGCGGAGGCCGAGGACCGGCTGGCCCGGGCGCAGAGCGCCGGGGACGCACGCCGGATCAAGGAGGCCGAGCAGGCCCTCGCCTCCAAGCGGCAGTTCCTCCAGCTCGCCGAGCAGGCCGGCTGAGCTGACGACGTCCGAAGCCCCCGGTCCCTGCTGGGACCGGGGGCTCCCGCGTGTCCGCTCCCGCCCACGGCCCCGTCAAGGTCACGCTCGATCCAGGATGTAGTGGCCACCTAGCGGCCAGATGCCACTACATCCATGTTCTAGCGCGATCATGCAGGGCGGGCGGCGGGCATGCAGGGCGGGGCGGCGGGGCGGCGGGGCGGCGGGGCGGCGGGGCGGCGGGGCGGCGGG
>NZ_JBAKHR010000047.1:0-45149 GCF_036902955.1 Micromonospora sp. CPCC 205558 | reverse complement strand
TACATTGGCCGATGCCGCTTCCGGCATCGCCAACCTCCACAACATCATCCTCGCCGGCTGACCGCAGGACTGGTGCCCGGGCAACGCCTTCACCCAGTTACGAGACGTCCCTTAGGTACGCGAGCAGGTCACTTGCGGTGTTCTCCTGAGCAATCAGCCGGCCGAGCGCACTCATTCCGGGAGACTATCGAGCTACTATCGCGGCTATCACCTGCTCCCGAGCAGCAGTCCATCATCGAGGCGCAGGTTGCCTGGGTCCGGCAACTCGCTGCGGACTGGCTCGCACAAGCCACCTGCTCCACGGCCGAACCGCGGTATCCACCCGGCCAGATACCAACTCGCGCCGACCGGCAGCGATCAAGGCCGCGTCACTGGGCGCGGAAGCCCGGACGGTAACGACACCCCCTCGATGCGATCTGCGCCGGAAGCAGGCCAGCATCGCACCAGGCGGGCGACGTCGGAAGGCAGCTCTCGCCATACCATGACCGGCGTGACTGGTGAAAAGGCTCAATTCCGGAGGATGTTTCCCGGCTGGTTGGGGCCACCCGGCTCGGTGGGTGACTACTTCAAGGACGGCCTCTTCGTCCCTGACGCGAACATCCTCCTCGGCTGCTACCGGATCGGCCCGGACGCTCGTCAACAACTCCTGGGAACCCTCGAGCGCCACCGAGACCGGCTGTGGATCCCGCACCAGTCGGCCCTGGAGTTCGCCCGCAACCGCCGTCGTGTCCTCCCGGACCAGAAGAAGCGGCACGGCGACGCCAAGAAGCTGGTGAACGTCTCTCGCGACAGAGCTGTCGCGGCGCTCAGCGATGCCGTGAAAGCCCTCACCGACTACCGAACGACCTACCACGCCAAGAACGAGTGGCATGCCGAACAGCACGGCCTCGCCAAGGACGACATCAACGCGAAGCTGTCCGAACTGCTTCATCCTGTGACTGCTGAGTTCACGGCGATCCAGAACGAGCATGACCTGACCGACCGGGATTTCGCCGATGAGACCCAGGATCCCATCCTCGCCCGTCTCTCGGCGCTGCTGGACGGCAAGGTCGGCCCCCGCTACGACTCGGCGAGAATCAGGCAAATCGTTCAGGAGACAGTCGAGTTCAGATTCCCCAACAAGATGCCACCGGGTTACAAGGACGCTGCGGAGAAGGACACCGAACTCGGCGCCGCCGGTGATGTGATCCTCTGGTACCAGATTCTCGACCGGCTCCGAACCTGCGAGGATGGTTCCAGGAAGGTCGTCTGGATCACCACCGATGTGAAGGAGGACCTGTGGGTCCTTGACAGGGATCGCCGTGCGCAGCGGGCCCGGCCAGAACTGGTCCAGGAGATGCACGACGAGACCGGCGCCGAGCTACTCATGGTCACCTTGCATGACTTTCTTGCCGGCGCGAAGGATCACCTGAACGAGGACATCTCGAACGAGACCTTGAAGCAGGCCGAAGATCTTGCCATTGCGCCGCCAGAAAACATCGGGCAACTTACCTGGCAACTACCGCAGCAGGCTAGCCAAAGCCGCGAAAGTTACCATGCAGAAAATCTTGCCTATTTCGTGGCAAGCCGGTTCACCGACGCGGGTCATACGGTGGTCGACTTCGAAGTCAGAAAGGCGGGAGCGGACATGGTCCTGCACCGCGGCGATCAGACGACCGTCGTCGCCGTTCGAACGTCCGAGCGCGACGTGAACACGGCACTGACCGGACTTCACGTCGCCGCGGATGCCCTCGCGGCCACCAGCAAGATCATGATCTATACCGGGTCGTATACCCCGCTTCAATTCAAACGCGGCACCGATACAGGCATCGAGATGCGGGACTTCACCGATCTGCTCGATCTCATCCAGGGCCCCGTCGACAACGCGCCGTAAACGCCGGCAGGTCCTTCGATGCCGCTGGCGACTTCGAACGCGTAGTGTTCCACGGGAATTCGGCACTCGGGCTGTTGGGCCGGCTCGATCCCCATGGCGAGACCCGTTTCGGCGCCAGCCAGATGCAGCACCTCGTCGCCGAGGTCGATCTGCTGCTCGCCCTGGCGAAGGCAGGCGCTGAGCATCATGGGCTGATACGGCTTCGATCTGGCGGAGCGCTGCGCAGAGCAGCACGGCGAACTGGTGTTTATCGGCGATTGAGCGGACCGAACGCGCGAATCGCGGCATGGGCGGATGCGGCGTCGGCTACCTCGGGATGCGTTCGACCGCAGCCGCAGGCACAGTCGCGACTATGTAGTCCTCGGTCAGATCCGACTGCACGTCGATCATCGGGCCTCGGCCGGCGTAGCGCACGGTGAAGCTGATCTGCCGGAGCCACGTCTCGTCGTATTCCGAGAGAGCTTTCGGCAGTGCGCACACGAGTCGGACCTCGTCGCCCGGCTTGAACGGAGCGTCTGCCGGAGCCTCGGTGCGGAGGACGGCCGAGATCGCGTGGATGAGGGACTCCAGCGGTTCAGTGTCTGCGCCGTAGTGGACGAGATGGCCGGCTTGGCCGAAAATGTGCTCGGCCTCGGCTCTGCTCAGATCGGCGAGCGCCTCGGCCGCGCCGCCGGACAGGGCCTGCTCCTCCGACAGGGCAAGTTGCGCAGCCAGCGCTGAAAGCAGCCGATCGATGACACTATTTGCAACGTCGGCCTCTGCCACCTGGTGAGGATACGGCGAATAGCGGTACTTCTGTCGACCGGCATACGACGGGCGCCGATATCCGCTCATCAGCAGTTGCGGACGTCGGACCGACCCGGGTGCGCCTGGTCGTCAGCTCCACCCGTGATTCCGCCGACTCGATTACGGATTGCACGTCGTTCGGACCATCCCACGGCGTGCTGCTTCCTGATCACAACTACCGTCTGGACGTGACCGGCTTCTGGGAGTTGATCGAGGAATCTGCGGGTCGAGCGGACCGGGCGGGGTGGATCGAGCGTCGGCTCGCGGCCCGAACGCCGACCGAGATCGTGGAGTTCGACATTGCCTTCACCTCCGCACGCCGCCGGGCCGAGACGTGGACGATGTGGGCCGCCGGCTACCGGATCATGTCCGGCCTGTGCTCCGCTGACGGCTTCTGGTACTTCCTACCGTGGCTGGTCGGCCTCGGCCGGGACAGCTTCGACCGCGTGGTCGCCGACCCCGACGCGCTCGCCGACGTCCCTCAGGTGCGCCGGCTGGCCGCAATGAGGATCGACCGGTGGACCGACGATGACTGGCCGGAGTGGGAGGCGCTGAACTACGTCAGCCGGCAGGCGTATGACACGGCGACCGGCGAGAACGAGGGCATCATCGACGCGTTGCGGGCACTCCACCACGAATATCCGGAAGACCCAGCGCCCACCGGGGACGAGTGGGACTTCGACGACGAGGCGGAGACGGGCCGCCGCCTACCGCGGCTCAGCGCGCTGTTCCCAACCGGGCGCTGACTTGCGGACATTCAGCAGACGCCCGGCGTGCTGCGCTGCCTGAGTCAGGTCCACTACGTCGGGTCCAACACGCGCACATCGGCAAATCCGGATAGTGATCACGGCGGCACGCCACATGATTTGGCTGGGTAGCGTCGGGTTGGGTCCGGAGGTGGTCATCGTGCGGGAGCCGAAGCGGACTGTCCTCGACCTAAACCCTTCAATCGCCTTGGGGGCAATTGCCGGTCCTCAACGGGCCTGCGACCACCGTCGGAGACCAACCGCACCACGCCCTCACTGGCCAACGACGGTGGACCGTGCGGGAAGTGTAGCGGCGGACCTGTCGTGTCCGCTGCCTTCGACGGACGGGGTGGCGGCTCGATCAGCGACCGATGCACCGAGAAGCACGGTCGTACGATCGCGACCATCCCAGCCATAGATGGAACCCGCTCCATTGCTCTTCGGGGTGAGGCGGCTACTGTAAGCTCGCGTCAACTCGGGGGAGGGCACTCAGTCGTGAAGCTCCACGTCGACCGGCAGCTGCTGGGCAATGCAGCGCTGGGTTCAGATGAGCCTTCCCATGAGCTGCTGGAATCAGGCGCTTGGCCCGTCGCGACAGGCATGTCTACTCACCCTTACATGACCGGAGAGTGGCGGTCATGACTGGGACGTGGGAGCGTTGCGTCCGCGAGGTGACGCTGGCGGCGGATCCGGAGACGGTTGGTGCGTTGAGCGGAGGGTGGAACAACCTCTCCACCTCGCTGGGTCATCTGAGGGACGCGTTGGTCGGACGGTCGTTCGTTGGCCCGATCGCGCCCGGTGCCGAGCGTCCGCATACCGATGGTCTCCCCGGCATGCTCGCCAGCTGGAAGGGCAGTGGGGGAGACGCCTACCGGGAGCACCTGAGCGGCATCGGCCGGAGCATCGAGGACCTGATCACCACTACGAGCGACGTCGGCGGTGCGTTGTCGCGGATCGAGGGTGACATCCGTAAGGCGGTCGCGAGCATTCCGATCCCGTTGGGGGACGACTTCGGCATCAACGAGTGGAGCCTGCCCAACGGTGGCGAGCTCGATGGCGCTCAAGACGGCGAGAGCGCCTCAGCCTTTCTTGCCGCGTTGCGCAAGGACTACCAGAGCGACTCGACGTCGTACGCCGACGGCGCGTTCCGTGAGAAGGCCGATGACCTGGAAGCGACCATGAAGGTCGACGGCCAGGCCAACGACAACAAGCGGGGCGGCCTGTGGGACACCAGCTCCCACCTGAACAACTGGTACCGCGACAACCAACAGGCGGCCAACAGTGCTGCCGCTCCGCTGAGCAAGGCGATAGAGGTCGAGCGACCGCGACTCGTCGTGCCGGGAGCGAACGATGTCACAGGCCACGACGAATACCGTCCACGAACTCCTCCGGCCGGTTACACCCCCAGCGGCACGGAAGGCGCTTCTGTTGCTTCCGGCTCCGGTCTCGGTGGCAGCTCTGGTCTCGACAGCACGGGCATCAGTGGCAGCGCCGCTCACGGCGAGCCACTCGGCCGCGGCAGTGCCGTCCACCGCTGGCGGCTTCGGTAACGACCTCACTGGCGGCGTGGCAGGCGGCTCGTACACCACACCCTCGCCGGGCGTCGGCGGCCCCGGAGCTGAGCTCGGCCTTGGCACCACCAGCCTGGCCGGTGCCGGTGCTCCGACCACCGTCGGAGGCGGCTACAGCGGTTCGGCGGGCCTGGGCCCTGGTGGCCAAAGCCCGCTCGGAAGCCCGCTCGGAGTTGGTGGCGGGCTCGGGCTCGGGCCCGGCTCGCCGAGCGGGGTTGTTGGAGGCGGTCTCGGCGCCGGAGGTGCGGGCAGCCCTGTCGGGGGTGGCGGGATCAGTGCGGGCGGCATCCCCGGCATGGTCGGCGGTGGCAACGGCAGGGTGCCGCCGGTGACGAGTGCAGCCAGGGCGGTGCGTAACGCGACCGGTGCCGGTGCGGGTAGTTCGCGGGGTAGCGCCGGTGGTTTGCTCGGCGGCACTGGCGGCGGCCGTGCCGACGACAACGACGAATCCGGTCCCGGGTCGTCGTGGTTGACTGAGGACGACGATCCGTGGCGTGCCGACGACACCGGGTCTCCGGGCATCCTGCGATGAGGAGGGGCAGATGAGTGTGAACGATGGTTTGCTCCGGCCTGTCGCGGCGAGCGTGCTGGCCGTACTCCTGACAGGCGTTGTCGCACAACCTGCCGTCGCCGCACCTCAACGCGCCGAGCAGTGGTACCTGGACGAACTCCGCATCGATCAGGCTCACAAGCTGTCGACTGGGCGTGGAGTCACGGTGGCCGTGGTGGACAGTGGCGTGGACGCCAGCCACCCAGATCTCCAGGGCCAGGTGCTGCCCGGTGGTCGAAGCTACGGTGCTTCCGGCGACGGCCGTGTCGACGAGGACGGCCACGGCACCCACATGGCCGGCATCATCGCAGCGACGAACGCTGCCACCGACGGCGTGGACGGAATCGCCCCAGGCGCCAAGATCCTGCCCATCAAAATCAAGAAGGGTAAGGGTCCGGCTAGCGACCAGGCGCAGGCCCGGGGAATCCGATTGGCCGTCGACGGCGGTGCCACGGTGGTCAACGTGTCCGTCGGAGGGCCGGGCGCCGCCTCGCCGGAGGAGGAGCAGGCCATCGCGTACGCCCTCGAACGCGACGTCGTCGTGGTGGCCTCCGCCGGCAACACCGCTAAGGGGGAGAGCGCGGTCATCTCGCCGGCCAACATTCCCGGCGTGATAGCGGTAACGGGTACGACCCGTGGTGGAGCGTTCTGGTCCGGTTCGGTGCAGGGGCCGGAGGCGGTGGTGGCGGCCCCCGGCGATGGCATCCTCAACATTGGCCCAGACCATGGGTACGGGTGGGGGGATGGCACCTCGGACTCTGCGGCGATCGTCTCCGGCGTTGCGGCGCTGATCCGGTCGAAGTATCCAGACTTGAGCGCAGCGAACGTGATCAACAGAATCATTCAGACCGCCCGCGATGCCGGCCCGGCGGGCCGCGACCCGAAGTACGGGTTCGGCCGAATTGACCCCGTGGCCGCCTTGACGGCAGATGTGCCAGCGGTCTCCCAGAACCCGTTGCTGGGTCCTGCGGCCTCGGTTGGGGCCACTGCCCAGGCAGCTGATGACGACACCTTCGACGTGACGAAGTACGGCGATCAGGGCGGCCCTACTGATCAGCAGGTTGTCGTGATCGCTGTCGGAATCGGTGTGGTGCTGCTGATCCTGCTGGCCTTGGCGATCTTCTTGATCCGGAACGGTCGCCGTCGTCGCCGATCGGCCGATGTCCGAGCAGAAGCGCGGGACGAACCTATTGATCACGTCTCCTCTGGGGGCTACCCGCGGCAACCGCGGTAAGGCAGTTGGGCTGTAGCAGGGACGCAACCTGACGCTGCTCGTGCGGCAACGGCAGATTGATCTGCGGTGATAACTGAGGGCGGCGGGTCGGTGACGCCCGTTGGTAGGGTCGTCGCCATGATGGCGCTGCGACGGGGGCGCGCCGGTCGGGTGCTCGCAGGCACCCCGATGGCGACAGTCCGCATATTGTCCGGAAAGGACCGGTCCGATGATCCCCGGATCGCGTGATGCCCCGGACCCCGGCACTGGCCCTGACGTGGACGTCTACTCGCCGGACCGGTCTGTTCGCATTGCCGCTACTCATCGGGGTGACATCGCGGTAGAGGTCGATGGATTGCACCGGCATACGGAGGAATCGCTGGCCCGGCAGGTGCGGGCCGCAGCCAGGGTCGCGTTGGCGTCACTGCAACCGCCCGCACATGACGTGGAGCCTCCGGTGAATGAACAGCGGTCTGGTTGGTGAGCGGTCGGATGAGCAAGAAGATGCTGGCCGTCGTGGCTGGCGTTGTCGTCGTAGCCCTCGGGTTGCTCGGTGCCTGGAGGTGGGGACCGTTCGGCGAGGATGAGGCTGTCCCCTCGTGCAGTGAGTTGGCTGAGGCCCTGCCGAGCGTTGTCGAGGGAACGTGGACCCTGACCCATGCTGAACCGAACCGTGAGTCCAGCAAGTCTGTGGCCAGCTGCGAGTTCGATTTCTCGTCAGCTGACCGGTCGTACACGGGCAGGATTGCCGTGAGCCTCACCCAGAGCGACGACGAGGCGTATCTGCGCCAGACGGCGGCCGAGGGACCCTGCAACGGCGAGGCGGTTCCGTATCCGAGTGCCGCCAAGTACCGGGTCGCGCGTTCCTGCGTAGAGAAGATCAACGAGAAGATCTTCGCGGGCGTGTTCGTGGCCTCCGACGTCAGGTACGCGCACGTCTACGCGGACTTCAGCAACCCGGGCGCTGCGGTCGAGCAGGTCGTCGCGTACGCGAACACCAGCGCGCAGCGCATCACCGACCGGGCGATGACGCTCACGTCGACCGACTAGGAGCACGCCGTGGGCAAGTTGGAGCGCTACTTCGCGGACGTGGCCCGGATCAGGGCCGAAGGTGTCTCCGCCAACGGTTGGGTGACTGTCGTCCGGAACCACGACGCCGATCTGAAGGTCGAGATTCGGCCCGGGATGCTGCGCCGATGTAGTCCAGACCAAGTGGCGTCCGAGATTCGGACGGCCCTGCTCGCGGCAGTGGCGGATCACCGGCGGCAGTACCGCCAGCTGCGCATCGACTACTTCGGTTCGCCCCTCGGCGTGCAGCTGTTCACGCCGATCGAGCCGACACAGGGGGAGAGGCACGGGGGATGACCACGGACACGTCGGCCCTGCGGGTCGAATCGCGGGCCCTGGTGGCCTTCGGGGTGGAGCGCTACGAGGACGCGGTGACCTACAGCGCTGTTCGCCGCTACGTCGGCGACGTCGGTGCCATCCCGGTCGCCGCATGGGGCACGCTCGAGGGGATATCCGACAAGCTCAACCGAGACTGGGCGACGGCCCTGGGTAGCAGGCTGTCGGAGGCGAACATTGCCCGTAATGAAATGGAGCGCATCGCCGACGGGCTGATGCAGATCGCCGCCGACTACGAGGGCACCGAGCTGGACGTCACCACGAACTTCGACGTGTTCAACCGGGACCTGGGCCCATACCTGCCGCTCGGCGACGGCTACGGCAGCAGCATCCGGGTTCGTCCGGGCGGGGCTGGCATCCTGTCCCAGCCCCACGAGCGCCACCTTCCGGGCGACGACCCGGTGTTGGTCATTCCGGACGGCAACGACCGGCTGGGTGCCACCCGCAACGAGCGGCTGCCGCGGACCCGCGTCGTCGAGGAGCCGATCACCATCGGCAGCAGCGACGGCAACAACCTCGGCTTCTCTGGCGGCCGGACCACCTACTACGAGAACGGCGAGGGCGACCAGCTCGACACGTTCATCCACGAGCACCGGGACACGCTGCTTCAGCTGGAGGCGATCCTGATCGAGCTGGGCACCGGCCAGCGTCTCCCGCTGAGTGACCTGATGGTCCATGCCTGGCGCTCCGCGCCCAAGGTGATCTGGAACCGCTCCGACCTCGTACATTCGGCAGCCGGCACCTACGCCGAGCTGCGCGCCGAGATGGACGGCGAGCTGAAGAACCTCAAGCTGTACTGGGAGGGCAGCGCCTCACAGGCGTTCAGCCAGTACGCCGAACGCGCCTCGGCCTACCTGCTCCAGCTCGAGACTCAAACGCGCCGGCTGGCCGAGGAGGGCAAGAAGGCCGCGAGCATGTTGGAAGGCCTTCGCAACGCGTACGCCGGCCTGGGCTACCAGCACATCGGCAAGCTCATCGAAGCCCTCAACGGCTACATCGAAGCCGTCAACGGCCTCTTCTCGTCCTGCTCGAACCCCGAAGCAGCCCTCCTGGCCGTGGTGAAGGACTTCGTGACGTTCCTGCTGGACGCGGAGCGCCGGCACGTCGAAGCCATGTCAGACCTAATCAAGATCGACGAGCAGGAGCGCAAGGAACGTCCCGACCTCGGCACCCGTGGCCACACCACGACTCCGTTCCCGCAGGCCGAGGTGGGAGCCAACGCCTGGCTGGACGGCGGCAAGTGGGCTCCCCGGCCGGACCGCCCGGCGGCATAACGCCTCCGCAATTCCGCACTTGTGTCGACGAACCATCGAGGTGCTTGCGTCTCTCGCTGACTGTGCACATTGCTCGAACCCGCTCGTGATCGCATCGAGCGCGAGCGACGATTAGGTCAACCCGCTTCCCAAGGGACCTGGCCTCAACACCGTGGAAGTCCGGTTGCAGCACCAACTGCGGCGTCCGCTGTGCCTGTTCGACACCCGGCGAAAACGCCCCGAATTTAAGCCTATTCCCTGGATCCGATCCTGCCTGCGGCCTGCTACAGTCGGCCGGCCTGGTGGCGGTCGGCGGGGGGAGACGGCGATGGCGAGGCCTTTCCGCGAGGCACTGTCGCAATTACTCAAAGCGCGCTTTCCGATCCTCTACGTGGAGTCGTACGAAGAGCATCGGGTGGTCGCGGAGGTGACTGCCGTAGCCCGCGATGCGGCCCTGGTCCGTACCCCCCGCGCCGTCTGGACCTGGTCCGCGACAGAAGGGCTGGTTCAGCCGGACGGTACCCCGAGGAAAGGCACGACGGACCCAGAGGATGCGCTCAACGCCGTGCTTCGGATCGACGAGCCCAGCGTGCTCATATTCAGGGACCTGCACACGGCGCACGGGGGTGGCGACAAGCATGGGAGTCCGGGTGTTGTTCGGCGGTTGCGGGATGTGGCGGCAGCCTTCAAGTCCGGCCCGGTAGCGCGGGCGCTGGTGCTTATCTCTCCCGTGCTGTGGATCCCGGTGGAGCTGGAGAAGGACGTCACGATCGTTGACTTCCCGCTGCCCAGTGAGCACGAGGTCCGCATGGTGCTTGAAGGGATGATCGCGGCCAACTCCGCCAGCGGTCGGATCCGCATCGGCCTGGATGAGGTTGGGAGAGAGCGGTTGGCGAAGGCAGCTCTCGGTCTCACGCTGCAGGAGGCGGAGAACGCGTTCGCTCGCGCGATGGTCAACGACGGTGTGCTCGACCTTGACGACATCGCGGTGGTCCACGAGGAGAAGCGGCAGACGGTCCGCAAGTCGGGACTGCTGGAGTTCGTCGATGTCGACGTCGACCTAGCCGACGTCGGTGGTCTGGAAAATCTGAAGCGGTGGCTGGCTAAAAGGGATAGTTCCTGGTTGGCAGAGGCGGCGGATTACGGGCTTCCCGCGCCGCGCGGTGTGCTGATCACTGGTGTGCCTGGCTGCGGCAAGTCGCTCACCGCAAAGGCCGTCGCCGCTAGCTGGGGTTTGCCGCTGCTGCGCTTCGACATCGGTCGGGTCTTCTCCGGACTGGTCGGATCCAGCGAGCAGAACGTGCGCAACGCTATCCGCACCGCCGAGGCCACCTCACCGTGCGTTCTTTGGGTCGACGAGATCGAGAAGGGCTTCGCCAGCGGCGGCGCCGGTGGTGACTCGGGAACGTCATCTCGCGTTTTCGGCACCTTCCTCACCTGGCTGCAGGAGAAGACAGAGCCCGTCTTCGTCATCGCTACCGCGAACAACATTGAAAGCCTCCCGCCTGAGATGCTGCGTAAGGGGCGCTTCGATGAGATCTTTTTCGTCGATCTCCCGACTATTGCGGAGCGCGCGTCGATCTGGGCCGTGCACATCGCAAAGCGGATGACGCACCCTGCTGTCGCCAGAGACCTCACCGTCGACGACGCACTGCTGAAGGAACTCTCGGGGCTGAGCGAGGGCTATTCGGGAGCCGAGCTCGAGCAGGCGGTCGTCGCCGGTCTTTTCGATGCCTTCTCGGAAAGACGCCCGTTGCACAAGGACGATCTGGTCCACGGCGTGGTCAACATGGTGCCGCTCAGCGTGACCCAGGCGGAGCGGATCAGCGCCATCCGCGCCTGGGCGAATATGCGTGCAGTGGCGGCGACGGCCGCAGAAGACTGGGACCTTCCTGGCCGTCCCGGGACCACCATTGCGTCCACGGCTCCTACCCAATCCGGCGATGCACCACCCCCTCACAGTGGTGGAAGATCGGTCGAGTTTTGATGTCGACGACGGGACCGAGGGGAGTGCCACGTTGAGTGTCTCACTGATACTGGTGCCGCTGGCCGTGGCCACGGTCGCCGCCGTGCGCGGGGCCACGGCCAGCCGTGATGAGCGTGGCCGCGTCATCTGCCAGGTACAGACGCGGATGCGGGATGAGGCGTTGCTCTCGGCAGCGCTGCGCCAAACCAACGCCGTAGTCACCGCCGACCATCAGGAGATCGTGGCGTCCTGGGACCGCGTACAGGCGACTTTCCAGCGCGGGCCGGACGCGGTGTGGTCTGCGCACCTCACGGGTGACGTCGACGAGCAGGGAGCCGTCGACATCGTTCGGGCCATCGACGCCGAGTACGGACGGCAGGTGCAGCGTGCGGTGCTCGAGCAGCTGCGGGAACGCGCACCGGCCGCTGGACTTCGGCTCGAGTCGGAGACCGTCGCCGAGGATGCGAGCGTACGGATGGTGTTCGCTGTCGAGGGACGGCTGTCATGACGGAGAAGCCACGAATCGTGCTGACCGTGACGAGCGCGGGCATTGTGAGTGCCGAGACCAAGGGCCTGGCGGGAAGCGGCTGCCTCGACTACATCACGATCCTGGAAGATCTGCTCGACGCACGCACCATTGAGAGTGCCTACACCGCCGACTACACCAGAACGAACGTGAATACCCAGGACCTCCAGGAAGAGCGCAATGTCGAACGTGCCTAACGGGCCGTGGACGCCTCCACTGCCTCCCGCCAACCCAGGCGCGAGCCTGCAATGGCGGATCCAGCACAGCTGGTGGCTTCTGCTCCCAATTTTCGGTATGGGCTGCCTCGCCGGAGCGGGCTTCCTCTACGTCGGACTGCGCGCCCGACGGCCGGACTGGTGGATCCCCGGCATCGCCTACACCGTCATCGGTGCAGGCACGATCCCCTTTTTCGACGACCCAGACAAGACGACCACCGTGGGCGGCTGGGCCGTCGGCACGCTCTTGGCCATCTGGGCGGCGAGCATCTTGCACGCCTGCCTCATCAACTCGGCGTGGCTGCGCTGGCGGGCAACCCACATTCCCTGGTACGCGCAGCCAACCGCACCACCGCCGGCCTGGGCAGGCAGCTCTTACCCCCCGGCGCCCCCCGGGCCATCGCGCTACACGCCGACATCCCCGCCTCCGTCGATCGCCAACATCATGCCGAACCCGGCCGCCTACTACGGGGCTGGGCCAGCAGGAGTACCAGCGCCTCCGCAGCAGTCGTACGGCCCGCCGCCGCAGCCCTTCACGGTCTCCCCAGCCACGGACGGGGGCCCGGCAGCCATTGATGTCAACACGGCCACCTTCGAGCAGCTCGCTGCGCTCCCGCACCTCCACGTAGACCGCGTGCACCGGGTGATCGCCGAGCGGCAGGCGCGTCGCGGGTTCGGCAGCGTAGAGGAGGTAGCCGGGGTAGCGAATCTTGCACCGCACGAGTTCGCCCATCTCCGAAACCTGCTGACCTGCACACCTCCGCAGTGGCGGCAGCCTGGCCCGACGCCGCCACCACCCCACGGCCGTGTGCTCGATGTCTGATGGCGAACTCGCCCTTCGACCTACCAGCAACGCGGCGGTGGTGTCAGTAGCGAGGTTCCTTGGTTCAACTCAAGCGGAGGGACCGGGCGAGCGCACCGCGGTCTGGGTGCAGGGGTGCGCCATCCGGTGCCCCGGCTGCTTCAATCCGCACATGTGGAGCTTCCGAGGCGGGGAGCAGGTAGCAACAGACGACCTAGTGACCCGCATCCTCGACGCGGACACCGCCGGGCTTACCCTGCTCGGCGGCGAACCGTTCGATCAAGCCGCCGCATTGTCCAAGGTCACTCGCGCGGTACGGAGCGCTGGCCGATCGATCATGACCTTTACGGGATACACCGAGGCGCAGCTACGGCAGGCCATTGAGGCGGGCCGCGGCGATGTTGCCGCGCTGCTCGGCGAGACGGACCTGCTTGTTGCCGGACCGTTTCTCCGCGACCGGATCGATACCGTTCGACCGTGGGTAGGTTCGACGAACCAGGAGTTTGTCGTGCTGAGCGACCGGTTTCCGCATCTGCTCAATCTTGTGGGACGGACGCCCGACCGTGTAGAGATAACGGTCGACGCCTCCGGCCAGATCGCGGTCAACGGGTGGGCGGAGCTGGAGTTGCTGGACGAGCTGCTCGCCCCGGTAGGCCGACCCTTACGCTATCGGTGACTTTGGCCAGTGCCTTCCGACCTGCTGATCACCCCTCTTCATGTTCAGACAGAACGATCATCGCGTCCCGAGGACAGGCTCAACATCATTTCGCTAGGGGCTCTTAGGCGACCGGATCGGCGCCAACCGCGTTATTCCTATCCTCGGGTCTCTCAATCAGCCACTTGGACATCTGCCACTCGTATGGCGCGGAGGACTCGTCGAACTTGACGCCGAGATCCCTACGGGCAGCGGTGTAGAAGCGGCCTCGCGCCTGACCGGTAGCGCGGACCGCCTCGTTCCACGTCAGATCACTGGGCTGACCCAAGGCCAGTCGTATGAGCCGGAAGGTCACCTGATGCCACTGCCGGGCGGCTGCGACTACCGCGTCGTCGCCCAGCATCAACACTGCTTCCCATCGAGTCGTCCGTTCATCCTCCGCCGTGAGCAGATCTCTTTCGTTGATGTCCCCACCGAACCAGAAGTCATCCTCGTATACGCCGCGTTTTGCGGCGAGGCGTACCGAGACTGAGATGACCTTCTTGACGGCATGTGCGTAGTCCGAGTAGGCAGTGATCCGCCGCTCATCCCAGCGGGCCGCCTGCTGCCGGCGCCAACGACCTCGCTCCTGTGCCGCCGTCGCGATGTACGTAGCTAGGGCGCCGATGAGAACACCGATGAGGGCGGGCAATTGCAGCAAGAGCGAGCGCATGCCGAATCCAATCTCGGAGACCACACTGAACCTGCTCAGCGTTGCAGGACGGAGCAATCCCAGAGAAGACAGATGGGTCAGAGTCCGGTACTGATCATTGCCAGGTGACGGTGATGGGGTGGTGCCGGCGCGCGAGGACGAAGCGACCGACCGAGGGATCCGCTTCAACGGGAGCGGCGGGAATCTCGAAGCGAACCGAGCGTGAGCGATAGGTGGTATTCCAGCTGCGGATCTCCTCGCTGACGTGGTCCGCGAGATCTCGCCCGTTGGGTCCGTGGCCGATGACGCCCACCTCGTGCAGTCTGCTGCCGTCAGGCATGGCCGGCGTCGGCCTGGTCGTGAGATAGGCGAGGTCCGCACCGCGAGTGGTCGCCATCGCGCCCCACCCGAACATCGGCGTGACGGCGCCGCGTTGGACTGCCGTGGGCTGCACGTTCATCCGCATGATGGCGTTGTCGAGGCGGCAGGCCAACCAAAGGTCCATCCACTCGTACGGCACCATCTGGGGGAAGAACACCTCGGTCCAGACCTTGCGGCGCTCGGTTTCCAGTACGCCGGCGAGCGCTGCGGCATCAACGTCCTGATCGTTGTGCACCTGCAGGATGACGTCCTGTTCGGGCGCGAGGGGGACGAGTCGGCGGGCGTCGTCGCCGATGTCGCCCAGCGGCATGAACACTGCCAGTTCACTGCCCTGGTCACGCCAGCCGCCTTCGGACCTCTCAAAGATGATCGAACGCGATGCCGCGCCGCGTAGGCGTAGCGGCACGACGAGTCGTCCGCCCGGGGTTAGCTGCTCCAGCCAAGCCGTCGGCGTCTCGTAGGCACCGACGGTCGCGATGATTCGGTCGTAGGGGGTGCCCTTGGCGTAGCCGAGTGCCCCGTCGCCGTGCACCACGTCGACGTTGGTGACGTCCGCGGCTGCGAGGTGTTTGCGCACCTTCTTGACGAGGTCCTCGTCGACGTCGATCGTGACCACACGTCCGGCTTCACCGACGATGGCTGCGAGGAGGGCAGCGTTGTAGCCGGCGCCCGTCCCGACTTCCAGGAGCCGCTGGCCGGGGCGTACGGCGAGTTGTTCGAGCATCATGGCCACGATCCGCGGCTGCGACGCCGCGCTGATTGAGGTGCCGTAGGCAACCGCGACGGCGGACGTGCGGACGATGTCCTCGGCGCGTAGCCGGTCGACGAGGCTCGTACGCAGCTCGGAGGCCTCGCGGCGCATAGTCACTCGCTCGCGCTAGCGGTTGTACCGGTGGATTCTGGGGTCTCGGCCACGGCAGATCACACCTCCTCATTCCGGCTGGCGTGGTCGGACCGCGCGCTGCTCAGCCCGGACCGGCGCAGCGGCCAGAGTCGTGGCCCGCTGGACAGGTACAGCGGCAGCCCGGCGACGTAGCCGTGGGCGGCCAGGAAATCCCGGGCGCGCTCGTTCGTCACGACTACGTCGACTGGCAGCCCGCGTTGGTCGACGACCTGGTGGTGACGGGCTAGCAGTCCGGTGCCAACGCCCTGCCCGCGGCAGTCATGCGCCACGTAGAGCCATGCCAACCAGTGATGGGGCGCGTCGGACTGATAGCTGTTCAACAGGGCGCTGAGCTGCCGGAACCGAGGCATGCCTCGCCTCGTGAAGGTACCTAGGTGATGATCCGACAAGACGGGCACGTCGTCGGCCGGATGCCTACGCCACACCGCGACGCCGCTCATATCCGGTAACACGTCAACATCGCCCCACTCGACAGCGTGGTCGACTTCCATCGCCAGCAGTCCCTGGAAGACGGCTTGCCGTTCGGCTGGGTCGGGCACAAGCCACTCAGCCACCGGATCCTGGGCGAGACCTCGGGTCAGCAGAGCGGCTATCGCCGCTACATCGCTGGGCTGAGCGGGTCGTGCGAGCAGGGTCGACACCGCAGGGGTCACCTGGCACTCCGGCGTGGGAGCAATCCGCTCTCGGGGAAGCCCGCAGGCCGGGCGGCATTGGGTTGCCCGCGCCACATCCGCCAGATCGTCGGCCCGGTGGTAGGAAGGATCATCGGCGGCCCCGCCCGGTACCCAAGTCTGACGTACAGCTCGCGGTTGCGGAGGTTGCTGGCCTCCAGGTACGCAGGCATGCCGAGCGCGTCGAGCTGGCGGTGGTGGTGGCTCAGCAACGCGGCGCCGACCCCACGGTTTTGCTGCTCGGGATCGACGGCGACGTAGGCGAGGTAGTGGTGTGGCTCGCTTGGGTGAAACGCCTCGAACATGGTGTCGAGAAGGGTGAACTTCGGCGCGTACACCCCGGTGGCCGCTTCCATCGCCGCTGAATACTCCAGTGCGCTCTTCGGTTCCGGATCGGTGCGCGGGTACCAGATTGCGACGGCGGACAGGTCTGCCGTGGTGTCGACGTGGCCGTTGTCGAGGCCGTGGTTCAGGGCCAGCTCGAAGTACCGCCGGTAGACGGTCTGCCGGTCGCTGAGGTCAGCGACCAGCCACTCGGCGACGGGCCCGTCGAAGAACGCGTTGGCAAGAACGGAGATCAAGCCTTGCGCGTCGCCTCGGGTTGCTTGGCGCACCGTCACGCTGGTGCTGATGTCGGGCATTGAAGCTCCTGGAAGGGGTCAGGCCGGCTGGCGGACGGTGGTGGGACTGCGGAGGGATGCGGTGGCGCTCTCCGGTCCGAGGCCGATGGCGTTGTAGACGTCTGGTTTGGCCGCGCGGAGGATCAGCGCCCAGGTCGCGCCGATGAGGGCGACGATGGCGTACGCGGCCGGGAAGAGCCAGCGCAGCGGCGAGTGCGGATGAACGCCCAGGAGGGTGTCGAACTCGTCCAGGGTGACAAGGAGGATCGCGGTCAGCGCGATCGTGGCGATCAGCGGTGCGACGACGGCCCGCCACGGCCCCTCGCCGTGCCTGATGCGGGCGAAGAAGCTGACCACCGCGGCAGAGGTCACCGTCATCAGGACCAGGACGCCGAGACCACCGGTCACGGTGACCCAGAAGAACAGGTGGACGATCGGGTCGGCGTTCGCCGCCGCGTAGCCGACGAGTACGACCACCGCGACGACGCTCTGGATGATCGAGCCGATCTTCGGCGCGCCGGTGCGGCGGCTGGTCCGACCCAGTGCGGCGGGGAGCACCCGCTCACGCCCGAGGGCGAACAGGTACCTGGCCACAGTGTGGTGAAACGACAGCAGCGCGGCGAACAGGCTGGTGATGAAGAGGATCCGGCCGATCGTGACGACGCTTGTGCCGAGGTGCGGTGAGACGAGGTTGAAGATCAGATCGGTCCCGTCGGCCCGGGCAGCGTCCACGATGCTGTCAGGACCGGTGGCCACGGACATGGCCCACGCCGACAGGCCGTAGAGCAGGCCGGTGAGCACCACGGCGATGTACGTGGCACGCGGTACGGTCCGTCGGGGGTCCTTGGTCTCCTCGCTGAAGACGACGGTGCCCTCGAAGCCGACGAAACCCGTGATTGCGGTGACCAGTGCGGCGCCGATTCCGGCGGCGAAGATGTGCGACGGGGCGAGGGTATCGAAAGCAACCGTTCCGCTGGCGGGGTGGCCGAGCATGACCGCGTCGAAGACGAGGGCGACGGCGCACTCGGCGACGAGCATGACCGCCAGGACCTTGCCATTCAGGTCGATGCGCAGGAGACCGAGCACGGCGACGACGGCCCAGGCAGCCAGCGCGCACAGCCACCAGGTGGTGTCCCAGCCGTACCGGCTCTGTAGGAACTGGGCGAGAACCGCGCCGAACCCGCCGTACAGACCGATCTGCATGGCGTTGTAGGCCAGTAGTGCGACCATGGCCGCGGCGACGCCGGCTGGGCGGCCGAGTCCGTGGGTGACGTAGGTGTAGAAGGCACCGGCGTTAACGATCCGCCGGGACATGGCCACGTAGCCGACTGCGAACATGGCGAGCACGGCGGCGACGACCAGGTACGACACGGGGATGCCGGTCACGCCGGTAACGGCGTACCCGGTGGTTGCTCCGCCGGCGATGACGGTGAGTGGCGCGGCTGCGGCGATCACGAAGAACACCACGGAGGGGATGCCGAGTCGGCCGCGTGCCAGGACAGCTGTGACCGTGTCAGGTTTCGAGCGGGGCATGGCTTCTCTTTCGTCAAGGGGGTGTGTGAACGCGCGTCAGGAGGTGCGGTGGCTGAGAACGCCGGCGCCGATGACGCTGCTGAGGTCGGCGAGGAGGTCGCGTAGCGGTAGCCACGATTGGTTGACCAGTTGGCGCAGGTGGGCGTGAGCGCTGTACGGCGCTCCGTCGAGCAGGGCTGTGTCCAGCTGGGTGTGCAGCGTCAGGCCGGCCAGCGCGATGTCGAAGTGGTCGAGCTGGCGGTAGTTGCGCACCTGCTGGGACAGTCGGGCCCACGACCAGGCGGCAGTGTTGATGTCGGTCGGCACGTAGACGGTGCGCTGCCGCCAGAGCCGGCCGATCTGCTGCTGCTGAAGGAGCCCGACCTGCCACATGCGTGTGGCGACCTGCTCGTAGGCGGTGGTGGCCAGGAACGCCAGCCAGGTTCGGGTGTCGGTGTGCTGTGGCTGTGCGATCAACTGGTCGAGGACGAGGTGTTGCAGCCAGTCCTTCGGCGGGAGCCGCTGGAGGACTTCGACCTTCCCGTGCTCGAACGTGATGCGGCGTTCGTAGTACAGCTCGACCAGCAGCGCGGCAGCGAGGCCCGAGGCCAGTGCCGTATCGAAGAGGCGGGGCCGGCCAGTCTGGTCGTCGTGCGCCATGTAGAAGAATTCGTCGGCGATGCGAGGGCTGACTGCGGCGGCGGTACCGATGGCTCTTACCGGCCGACGCGGCGGTGCCGGCTCATTGTGGGCGGGCATGGCCTGCTCATCGGCTGCGCCAGGTGCTCTGTTCACCGCGGCTCGCCTCTCAGAGCTGAGTTGGCGGCGGCGGGCAGGAGCCCGAGTTGGCAGAGGAGGCGTCGGCCGCCGGCGTGGTGAGTGAGCTCCTCGATCGCCCAGGCGTGCTGTGGGCATTCGCTGTCGCTGCAGTGGAAGCAGGTGCCGTCATCCACGTGCTGGAGCACCGTCAGGCGGGCCGACTCGAAACGGTCGACGGGGCGGGCGCTTTCGTCGGTGCCGGTCACGGCGTCTGCGCAATCCGCCGTAGCGCGGCGACGCTGACACGTAGCTCCATACAGGCCGGGTGCAGATCAACCTGCGGGTAGTCGCACTCGGGTCGATGGCCACGCACCCACAGCCACTCATCGCTGAGGTGCGCGAGGTCGGTGCGAAGCCAGGCGACGACAACGTCGACAGGCGTGCCAGGGGTCAGGTCCCGCCCGAAATACCAATCGTCGGGGCCGAGCCTCAAGAGCGTCCCGGGCTCGATGGCGGGCACAGCACGGGGGACGCTCACGAGGCGACCTCCTCGTCGACGCGCGAGCCGAGAGCGAGCTGCTGATCGACGGGCGGCAGATCAGAATCGGCCCAGAAGGCGCGGTTTTCAGCGGCGAGCTCACGAGCTGATGGCTGATCCGGGCCACCCACGCCGGTTCGGTTCCATTCGCCGCGGTGACCGAACAGCGTCGCCGCGCCTTCGCAGTCGATGCCGAACGGCCGGTACTGCCGACCGTCCTGGGCCGGGACGAACCATTTGAATCGTTTCGCCACCGTCATCTCCCCTCACTTGTTGTGCGAGGCCGGACCCTCCCCGGCCCTGCCGCGCACCTGTCCGGCGGGTGCAGGGACCGTCTCGTACGGGGGGACGTGACGGGCCCTGCACCCTGCTCGACCGGATGACGCCGTGGTAGGCGCCTGCCCCGGTGGATCTCGGGCGATCGAGCAACCGCCGAGTGGACTGTGGCCGACCGGCGGATAACTGATTGCGAACCAACGATCACGGAATGCTGTACACCTGGGAATGCCGACCTCTGGTCCGACCTCGTGTACCGACCTGCGGTCCGACCGCCCTCTGAGCTGGCCATTCGGGCCTGCACAGGGCTGCAGCCAAGATCCTTCTGCCGTTTATCGGGGTTACATTGAGCTCACCGAGCCGGTCGCCTCGTCGATCGGCTCGAGACGACGCCGTGGAGGCTGCCGGTGACCAGACCCAGTCCGCTTGTCCGACGGCGATGGCTCGGACGCGAGATCAGGCGCCTACGCAACGAGCACGGCATGACGGCCGAACCACTCGCACGTGCCGTCGGCTTTCCGCGACAACAGCTCAGCGCCCTGGAAAATGGGCACCTCGGCCCCGACATCGACCTCGTCAGCGCGATCTGCGACTACCTGGCCGTCGGCGCCAATCGGCGGAGCGCCATCATGGAGGCCGCGACCGACGGCTGGGCACACGGTTGGTGGATGGCTGATGCGGAGCGGATGGGCCCACGGCAAGCCACCTACGCCGATCTCGAGAGTGGCACCAAAACCATTACCGAGTACGCCCTGGCGCTGGTGCCTGGCCTGCTCCAGACGACAGCGTTTGCGGACGCCCGGTTGCGGAGCGACCCGGCCCGTCACGCCGACACCTTCGACCCCGCAGCAGCTGTCGCCGCCCGGGCGTACCGGCAGCAACTGCTGCTCGCGGTCGACGGGCCGCGCTACGACGTCGTGCTCGACGAAATCGCGATTCAACGCAGCGCCGCCGACCCGCACATCGTCGCCGACCAGATTCGGCACATCGTCGCCGTCTGCGCAGCACACCCAACCGTCACGGTCCGCGTGCTGCCGATCGGCGCCTCCATCAAGGGCCACAGCGCGCCCAGGTCCGCGTACTCGATCTACCGCTATCGCGACACGCCGGACTCCGTAGCTGTCGCCGCCGACACGCTGACGAGTGATCTGATTTACACAGAGCCGAACGAGGTCCAGTCTTATCTGAGCCTGCACAGCCGGCTGAAGGCCGCCGCGCTCGCGCCCGACATCAGCGTTCACCTGCTCCGTGTCGCGGCGCAGGGCCTGTCACCCAGCAAAGGAGTCTCCGCATGACCCCGCAATACACGAAGTGGCGTAAGTCCAGCCGCAGCGACGATGGCAACTGCGTCGAGGTCGCCGATGCCGTCGATGGCACCATCGCCGTACGCGACTCGAAGGACGTCACCGGCCCGATACTGGAATTCCGCCCAGCTACGTGGAGCGCCTTCACTGGCGGGCTCCGCGCCGGCGCATTCTGCCGCTGATCCTGACCAGAGTGCGCTGCAGCTGGCGGCTACCGGTGCGACTCGCCTTCGACGCGTGGTTTCGCTCCCGATGAAACATGGCCCTAAGGGCCCGATGTTGGCATCCTGGACATCGAATCCACATGGTTTCGAGTAGCCGGTCAACAGCAACGATGCGCCCGCTACGGGTGAACGTGGGAGGGGGAGTCAGTGTCACGTCATCCTGACACCGCTGTCGTACGAGATCGCCAGCCCAGCGGTGATGGGGACGAAGGCCTCGGCCTTGACCGGCCAACCTCGCGGGACCGCTAATGCCCCGCCACCCGGATACGGTAATCAGCCCAAACACGGCGCTCAGTGACGCCCGGCGGCGTCGACCTTCCCCTCGGCGGGCAGGTCAATCCATGTCGCGTAGTGAGCTGGCCGACGCTGTCAACGCCGCTCTTGACCGGCTCTACCCCGGCAGGGTCCTCACCGCCCACTACGTTGACTCGCGATGGATCGGCAAGCTCGAACGCGGCGAACACCGTTGGCCCAGCGAAGAGCGTCGTGCTGCCCTCCGCCACGTCCTCGGTGCCGCCAGCGACGGCGAACTCGACCTCTACAGCCCGCGGCGTACCGACGTCACCAGCACCGCCAGTCACAGCACTGGTCAACCGATGCCAGGAAGCTGGGATGAGACGATCCATCAGCTACGAGCCCAGTGGCACCTGCTGGTGCAGAACGACAAGCTGTTCGGGCCGCAGTACGCGTTGATCGGGGTCACAGCACAGCTCACGCTGCTTAACCAGCTCCTCAGCGAGGCGCCGTCGCCGTTCCGCCCCAGCCTCGTACGCCTCGCTGCCCAATATTCCGAGTCGGCGGCATGGTTGAACCACTCGCTAAACGACGTCCCAGCCGCCCAGCAGTGGACTCGGAGGGCGCTCAGCTGGGCGGAAGAGATCGCTGATCCGACCATGAAGGCCTGGGCGACGTATCGCAGCAGTCAGCACTGGCTTCTCGCTGGGAGGCCGCGCCGCGCCGTGGACGAGGCTGAGGCCGCAATGCTCCAGGACAAGAAGGTGCCCAGCCCGGTGCGGGCGGCACTTCGCGTCCAGCATGCCCATGCGCTCGCGACGGTTGGCGAGCACCGCAAGGCCATGCAGCTTCTGGACAGCGCGCACGAGTGGGCGGCGGACCGCCGCCCAGGTAAGCCTGAAGGCGAGCACGCCTCCTACTGCACAAGTGGCTATATCGAGGTTCACCGAGGCACCTGCCTAAGGATCGGGCGCCGCCCGGACGAGGCCATCGCGGTTCTCGATGCCGCGCTACCGTCGATCCCTTCGCTTCACCGGCAGGACTTCACTGCAGCCCTTCTGACCAAGGCCGCAGCCCATGTAGCGGCAGGCCAACCCGAGCAAGCTGCAGCCACGGCCCACATCGCGCTACCGATCGCCCGGCAAGCAGGCTCGCGCCGGATCCTGCACCAACTTGGCCAGATCGGCTCCGCTGTTGACGGGCAGCGTCACCTGGCCGACGTCCGTGCGTTCCTCGACGACCTTGTGGAGACTGCCTGATGGCGTCGGACCTCGAACTGTCCGCGATGCGGCAGGCCATCACCCTCTCAGCTCTTGGGCTGGGCACCACGAGCCCGAACCCGCCCGTCGGGTGCGTCATCCTCGACCGGCGCGGAACGGTGGTGGGCGCGGGATTTCACCGCCGTAAAGGCGAGCCGCACGCTGAAGCACACGCCCTCAAAGCGGCGGGAGGTGCGGCCCGCGGTGGTACGGCTGTCGTGACGCTTGAACCCTGCAACCATGTCGGCGTCACGCCGGCTTGTCGTCAGGAGCTGCTCAACGCCGGTGTCTCCCGGGTGGTCATCGCCGTCATGGACCCAACGTCCCGCGGCGAAGGTGGCGCCTCGATGCTCGCCGCCGCAGGCGTCGAGGTCGAGACCGACGTGTTGCGCGACGAAGCCCTGACCGTCCTTGAACCGTGGCTGACCGCAACCGTGCGCCGTAGGCCGTATCTGACTTGGGCGTTCGCAGCGGAGGGCGAGCATCAGTCGGGGGCGGAAGAACGGCTTCTGCTCGACCTTCGCGCGAATGCTGACCTCGTCATCGCCGGCAAGCTCCTCGACGAGGGCATTCCAGGGCGCCACGCTAGCGCGCACTTCGCGCTACCCGCCGATGCCGATATCGACGTCGGCCTCTCGCAGTGGCTGTCGCCCGCCTACGAAGGCGGCGTGCGCAGCGTACTCGTAGTCGGTCACGAGCACGGTGCCGCGATGCGACCGCACCTGCACGCCGTTGACGAGCTCGTGGTCGCTGTGCCGCGAACTGACCCGTCTCGAGCGTTGGAGGTGGTCCAATCCGACCTCATTCCAATCGGTTTCCGGCTGGTCGAGTTCGCGGCTCACGCGGACTCGTTGACGGCCCGCATGCGACGCCTCCGCGCGTAGGCCGGACAGGACTCGGACCTGGCACCTGCTGATCACCGCCCACCGACACCTAACAGGCGCAAGAGAGTCGTCAGACGCAGAGCCGGGTGTGACGCGAACGAGTTCGTGTCCCCCGTGGGATCCGACCCCGGAGGCCGAGACGTGGTTGCAGGAGCTCGCGGCCCGGTATGGGCTGAAAACGGTCTGGCGTGGTCTCTCGTACGTCGAGCAGCTTGCGGCGAAGTATCCCGATGTCGTCGACTACTACCTGCACGGTGGCAAGACCGCGGTCGACAACGCCTATAGAGCCGTGGCCGCTATCTTTGCTCTCGGCGGGGACCAGCAGGAGACGCTCGACATCCCGTCGGTTACTGCTCGCGTCCAAGCGGCACTGCCGGCCCTCGACGCCGACCCGCACTACCGCTATGAGCTGCGCTTCGGCAGCGACGACTTTCCTCCGCAGGTCGAGCGCCAGCGCTTGGTCATGACCTGGGTCAGCGGCCACAGCGGCGGCGGTCCCTGGGTGGCCGTAGACGTGATCGCCCGCTGCGCCGCCACGACCGATGAGCGTCCTATCACGATTATCGGACAGCTTGTTGCGGAGAACGACAGCGACTTCGTGCACGAACTGCGCGACTTCGCCGCCTTCGGAACACCGTTCACCAGCCCCGCCGGCGCCTATGCCGGAGAGGTCGACGCTCCCGGCGGCCTCGGCGGACGCTTGGACAACGCGCGAATCATGGCGCTGCCGGCTCGCGAGGGCCTCGGGGCCAACCCGCAGTTGCACGTCGAGATCATGAACCCCGACGGTGAGAGTCTGGCTGCGGCCGACCTCGATCGGGTCGAGCGAAGCCATGGCACCGACGGCGTCCGGGTGGTGCTGGAGGAGGTCCACCACGTCTTCCAGATTGAGGACCGCTACCGGCTGCCCGGGACGAGCCTGAGGCGTACGTTCCGGTTCGCTGACTTCACCGGCGAACCCCCGGCAGCCGTTTTTTCGACGCTGCAGTTCCTCAACGTCTGCCAGACGCCGAACACTGGGCGGATAAGCGTGCGCCACACACCGCCGGAAAGAGGCAGAATTGACAAGGCCTGGGCCCCTGACTTCCCCGAGGAATGGAGCGCAGGCTGCGCATCTTGACCTTGACAATTGAGGCGCTGGCGATCACCCAGCAACACACCAGCACACCGATCCGGGTTCCAGACCTCAGCCTCGTCTCGCCCGAGGAACAGCAAGCTGGCTTCTCGCCGCGCGGCTTTTGCGCGGGGAAGAAGTCGTTGCAACCTATCCCGTGGGCCACTGTCTGGTGTTGGAGATCGGCTCCGAAGTCGACGTTCCGGACGGCGGCACGTTCGGCATGAAACGGCCGCTGGACCTCGTCGTTGGCGGTGCCCAGGTGAATCTGGGCGTAATCGAGATCTGGCTCAGCGATGCGACGTTGGTGCGGCGCGAGGAGCACGAGGATCGGACTTATCACCTCTTTACAACACCGGATCGCCGCTACCGATATCGGCTGGCGCATGAGGAGGGCGTCGGCTGACCCCGACAACACATCTCTGTCTTCTGGGTCGCGCAGGAAGTGGACGTCGTCGTGCTGTGCCGTGAGTCCCTGGCGCGCTGGTCGCGGCTGGGATACTGGCGGAGGAAGGTCGTAGCGGTCCACGCGAGCTGCTCGACGATGCTGCGGTTGTGGGCGCGCACGGCCGGTCGCTGGCGTGAACCCGTAGCCCTCATCCACGCACATTGCGGCGCGATCGGCTCAGCAGGATGTCGCCATCCGGAATGAAGATCATGCGGGTCAGATACTCTGATCGACGCTGTAGCGCCGCCTTCGATCTCGTCGTACGGGAAGTGACGGATGTACATCGAGACGCTTGTGCTGGAGAACTTCAAGTGCTTCGGGCCGGGCCGCACCACGATCGACCTGGGGCCGGACCTGACCGCCTTCATCGGTACCAACGGCAGCGGGAAGACCGCCGCCTGCGAAGCGCTGCTGCGGCTGTTCGGGATCACCGGCCGGGAACGTGCCGTACGCGTGGATGATTTCCACGTTCCCGTCGACGAGTCCGAAGCTGCCACCAGCCGCGATTTGACGATCGAGGTGGTGCTCGCCTTCCCGGAGCTCGATGAGGACGATCGACAGACCGACGATACGGATGCCGGGGCCGACGAGGTAACCGATCTTCAGGAGGGCGTCAACAGAGAGCTCGGCGACGATGAGGAGATCGACGACGAGGATCCCGGTCAAGGCGAAGACGGCCGAACGTCAGAACCTGCGGCCGTTGGCAGGCGGGCGGTTCCGGAGTTCTTCTCGCGGATGGCTGCCGATGACAACGGCGGGTTGAAGGTCCGCATCGTCCTGAAAGCCACATGGGAAGACGACGGCACCGTGGACGGCACTATCACGGAGGCCCGTATCGTCGTGAGCACGTTGGCCGAGGACTACAGTGAGGATGACTACGCACCGCTTCCTCCGGCCGAACGCAGCCGTATCCAGATGATCTACATCCCGGCGTCGCGTGACGGTGCCCGCCAGATGGCCGCGTTTCTGAGCAGCAGGCTGTGGCGGGCCGCGCAATGGTCGGCCGAGCTGCGGACCATGGTAGGGAAGCACGCCGCGGAGGTAGCGCAGCAGTTCACAGCCGAGCCGGTCGTAAAGGCTGTCGTGGACGCGTTGGGATCGCGGTGGCGCCAGCTGCACGATGCGGGGACGCACGCGGTCCCGAAACTGCGCCTGCTTGACGACGATTTCGACCAGCTCGTCCGCGATACTGAGCTAGTTTTCGAGCCGGATCCGACCGGACGCGCCCGGCCCGCTCGCCTGCTCAGCGACGGGCAACGGTCGCTGCTGCACCTCGCGCTGACGGCAACCGCTTTGGACGTCGAAGCCGCAGTCTGTGACCGCGCCCACGCGGCGGACTTCACGCTGGATGCGTCTCAGCTGCCGAACCTGACGCTGGTCGGCGTTGAGGAGCCGGAGAACAGCGTGTCGCCGTTCTTCCTGTCTCGGATTGTCAGCCAGCTGCAGGACCTTGCCGGCGGCGGAGCGGCCCAGGCCATCCTGTCGAGCCACTCCGCCAGCGTGCTGACCCGCATCGAACCGGAAGACCTGCGCTACTTCCGCAAGAACCCGACCGCGGCCACATCATCGGTACGCCCTATCACGCTCCCCCCGGACGACACCGAAGCCGGCAAGTACATTCGCGAGGCGGTACGCGCACACCCCGAGCTGTACTTCGCCAAGTTCGTCGTGCTCGGCGAGGGCGACACCGAACAGCTAGTCATCCCCCGCATCGCCCAGGCCCAAGGCGTCGACCTCGACCCCTCCTTCGTCGCGCTAGTGCCGCTCGGCGGCCGGCACACCAACCACATGTGGAAGCTGCTCAACGACCTGGGCATCCCGCACGCGACGCTGCTGGACCTCGACTACGGCCGCACCGGCGCAGGCCCGGCTCGGCTGCGCGACGCCTGCAACCGGCTCCTCGCCAACGGCATCGATCCACTCGCCGGCCTGGACGACTACGCCGACGTTGATGACATTGACGATGGCCTGAAACTCACCGAACTGTGGCCGATCATCAAGCACCTGCGCACATTCGGAATCTTTTATGCCAAGCCGCTCGATCTCGACTACATCATGCTGGCCAAGTTCCCTGCGGCGTACACGAAGCTCGAACCCGGCGAGACCGGACCGCACCCGAACGACGCGCTGGCCCGCGTCATCGGCGACGAGAGCAGCGACGAGGCATTCTGGCAACAACCGCATCGTGCCCTTCGCCTGCGCTGGTACCGCTACCTCTTCCTGACCCACTCGAAGCCGAGCAGCCATCTGCGGGCACTAGGCCGCCTCACCGACGAACAGTTGCGTGGCGGTGCCCCGGAGGTCCTCACCGCCCTGATCAGACACATCCGCCGCCGGGTCGGCCTATGAGCCGACTCGACGCCGACGACGCCGGCGAGGCGAGCACGCCGACGACGCGGCCTACTGTGCTGATCCCGGCCGTCGACTGGCGGCCGAGCGGGATCGATGACCTGGAACCGGCCGCCTGGCGAGCGCTGTACCACGAAGGGAACACCGCAGTGGTCGCCGGGCCCGGTGCCGGCAAGAGCGAGTTCCTCGCCCAGAAAGCCGCCTACCTGCTGCAGACGGGCAACTGCCAGTGGCCGCAGCGCATCCTGGCGATCTCGTTCAAGCGTGACGCCGCCGCCAATCTGCGCCGGCGGGTCGCTGCCCGTGTTCCCGAACACGCCGACCGCTTCGTGTCCATGACCTTCGACGCGTTCACCAAAGGCCTAGTCGACCGGTTCGCCTCCGCGTTGCCCGACAGCTGGCGGATGCCATACGGGTACGAGATCTCTTATGCCTCCGAACGTCAGGTCGAGGCTTTCTTTGGCGACATCATCCCGGCTGCTCCGCGACCGATACGTCTTCAGGTTGCCCAGCTGCACGCGAGCCGTTTCATCGCCGACACCGTCGGCAGCTGGGACCTGCCGGTCACAGCGCCGGACTCCGACCCGGACGACGCCGCGGTGTATGCGGCGCTGCAGTGGTGGCGCCTACGCTACTTCGGGCGCGGCCCGGCAAGAGTGGATTTCGTCATGCTCAACCGGCTGGCCGAACTGCTCGTCCGGTGCGTGCCGAAGCTGCGGCGGGCACTGCGCATGACCTATCCATACGTGTTCGTCGACGAATTCCAGGACACCACCAGCGCCCAGTTCTCGTTCCTCGTCTCGGTGTTCGCCGGCGGTCCCACGGCCACTGCTGTCGGCGACAGCAAACAGCGCATCATGGGCTGGGCCGGCGCGCTACCCAAGGCCCTCGAGCGGTTCGCCGAAGCGTTCGACGCGACCACTCACCCGCTGACGTGGAACTTCCGGTCCACCAAAGCCCTGGTCGACGTACAGCACGTCATCGCCACCAAACTCGATCCCAACGCGGTACCGGTGATGTCGAAGGCCGACAACGACATCGACGGCAACCCCGCCGAGGTGTGGACCTTCTCCAGCCTCGACCGGGAGGCCGCCGTCATCGCGGACTGGATCGCCGGCGACATCGCTGCCTCTGGCCGGGCGCCGGCGGACTTCGCCCTGCTGGCCCGGCAGAAGATCGCCGACTTCGAGACCCGGTTCCGTACGCAGTTGTCCCGCCACGGCATCAACGTGCGCAACGACGACGCCCTGGTCGCCACGATGCGCTTGCAGGATCTACTGAAACACGAGATCGCCCGCCTGCTGCTGGGCCTGCTACGGCTGGCCGACCAGCCGCGGGGACTACCCAAGGTGTGGCGCGAGGTGCTGGCGACACTGACCCGGATCCACGGCGCCGAGGGCGACACCACGGCGCAACGGCGCGTCGGTGACGACTTGTCCACGTTGATCGTCGGCCTGCGAGCCTGGCTCAGGGCCCATCCACCAGAACAGACTGCTGCCGACGACGTGGCCAGCTTCCTACTCGGCATGCTCGACGTGGCCGCGTTGCGCCGATACGTCAAGTCAGCAACGCCGGGCGAGCAACTGCACCTCGTCACCGACGCATTCCAGGCCCGGCTTGCTACCGTAATCTCGACGAGCATCAACTGGACTGATGCGGCCGATCAGTTCGAGTGCTCCGACGCGGTCGTCCTGTTGACCGCCCACCGTGCCAAGGGCCTGGAATACCACACCGTGTTCTTCCTTGGCCTCGATGACCAACAATGGTGGGCACACGCTCGAGATCCCATCGAATCGACCTCCACCTTCTTCGTAGGGCTGTCCCGCGCTGCCCAGCGGATCATCTTCACGACCACCAGCCCGTACGCCCGGCACGGGCGCATCGCCGAGTTCTTCGCCATGCTCGACGACGCGGGCGTGCCTGAGATCGATCGAGACTGAGATCCGGGAACGGAAGTCCCTGGAGCCAATCACGGAAATATCAGCTGCGGCCCTGCCAACGACTGCGCCAGTCGGGGCGTACCGCTTGAGGGCAGGGCCGACGCCCTAGAAACGGAGTGCGCTCGTCTACTCACCCTAGGCGCACGTCGGCTTCGCGGCCTCGAAACCAACAGCATCAATAGTGTCTGCATTGTCGTGCAAGACACCGAAGGCAGCGAGTTCTGTCTCGACTTACCACACTTTCGGCCTCCCCTCTCCACCGGCGTCGCGCCAGACACCGTCCCGGAGCGCTGCTCCGGGACCGCTCGCACGAGCACGGCCAAACGCGGAGCCATTAGCTGATTCGGCCGATCACCGTGTCCCCTCAGACTGCTCGGCCGTCGCCGCACAACCACGGACCGCTCCACCGGGACGTGCACGTTTACCCAGGTCACGGCGACACGCGCCTTGCCAAGACGGTTTGCGTACCGCCCACGCTGGTCCACGTCTTCCCAGCTCACGTGCTGTTGGTGGACTCAATGCGGCAGAACCCGAACCACGTTCCCGCAGATTCGGGGCCGATCGTGGCGCTACCAGCCGTACGCCGACGCAGCCCTGACCGGCTCACCGCTAGTCACCCCGCCCCAGCACTTTGCGTATCAACCACCGCCGACACCTCAGCGCTGCTGATCCACGCCCGAAGCTTCATTGGTTCATGCGACGTGGACTCTACGAAGCACACCCACCCGCCCCTACCGATTTCAGGTCAAGACAGCAAGATCACGAGACGCTAGACGGCAGATGCCGGGACCAGGGAGACGATGGAGGTGCGCCGAAGTGCTCCGCCGCCTTCGACGCTGAGGGCGTTTCGGTCCACGAGTGGCTTCAGCGCCCTGATCACGTGTTCCGGTCGGTACACCGTTTCCAGCAGAGCGAACTGACGCAGGTCTTCCACGCGGACCGGCCCGCTGTTTCTTAGCCGTTGAGTGAGTAGTCGGGTCAGCGGTCCGAGTTGTGGCTCATCGATGTCGAACAGCGTCTCGGCCTGCTCGTCGCGGGGATCGCGGAAGCCGACGCCCTGGGCGCGGTCCACCTCCCAGAGGCTGTCCTTCATCTTCTGTACGCCGAGGCGATGGCCGGTGCCGAAGATCAGGTAGAGCGGTTGTCCCTTCCTGGGGATCAGCTCGAAGTCCAGAAGGTAGGGAAAGCCTGCCGCGCGGAGAGCTTGCCGGTAGCAAGTGAGGATGTGCCGGCTCTTCGCTTCTGGCGCCAGGTCTGCCACGGTTCGCCAGGTGGGGTCGCCGCCGAACACCGCGTCGCCAGCTTCGCCGAGGTCGCTGACGAAGCGGACGAAGTGTTGTGGAAACAGGGTGACGATGACCTCACTGGAGATGTTCCCGGCCAGACGCCGCAGGAGGCGATACGGCACCGGAGCGTTACCCCAGGAGTCGAGGTTCGCGAAGATCGGCTGTCCCCACGCACGCATCTCATCGAGGGTGGCCTCCAGATGCGTGGCGCAGGTGCCCTTAACGATCTTCACGGGCATGGCAGCATCGGTGCGCGGCCGTTCAGGGAACGTCTTCGTGAGGGTGGTCCCGAGCATGTCTACGCAGCGCTCGTCGTCGTCGATGAAGGCAAAGCGGGCGATGCCCTTGGTCTTAGGCACCTTGGTGACGAGCGCCTTCATCGCAATGACTGGAGAGCCCGGCTCACCGCCCTTGTAGACCCCGGGACCGGAGAAGCCCTCGGCGTAGGTGACCGACGGATAGGCGTTCGAGCCGGCCAGGAGAATCGGGAACCACCGCTCCAGGTAGCGCTGGTAGATGTCGTGTTTGGCGCCCGTGTGTGGAGCACAGGCCCACGGCACTTCACCCTTGACCGGCATCGCACCCCCCGCCTACTGAGTGTTAGCAGCTAGTTTCGCACCGCCGTTCCCCTGAGGGAACCCGCTAACTTGGCTGAGCTCAGTGGACGGGCAGGTCCCGGCCGTCACTTTGCAGGCACGGCGGCAGGGACGAGGCGAGCAGGCATCTCGGAGTGCTCCCGTCCGTCCAACTCGCGGCCACCCGCCTTCGGAGTGCGACCTCCCCATTGCTTGAAGAAGAACGCTGTTCCCGCAGCGCTGCATCGGTCCCGAAGGTCTCGGACCCACTGCGGGTCGACGGGGCGATGGTTCGGCCCGGACTCGCCGCCGGCGATGAGCCAGTCGATCCCGGCTAGGTTCAAGTCGGTCAGCGGTCCGAGTAACGGCTCCGCCGAGACGAAGCGAACTGCGGCTGGAACCTGCCGCAGGTCGTCAACGCGCGCCAACTCCGTCGCGTCCTCCACACTAACCCCGATCCACACATTCGGGGCCCACTGCAACTGCGGCGCCACCTTCGCCAACCTGGCAGCTCGCTTGGTCAGCAGCTGGTAGGTGTGCTGCGGCGTCTCCCGCATCACCTCAAACACCCGCTGCACGAACGGCAACGGCACCCGAGCATGAAAGAGGTCCGACATCGAGTTCACGAATACGATCCGGGGGCCATGCCAGTGTCGGGGAATGTCCAGCGCGGCTTCGTGAACAGCGACCCCGAAGCCGGGGCCGGAGGTTCGCGGATCGCCGTCGGTCTGATACTTGGCCGAGCCCATGGCTTTCAGCCGCTTCGACAGCGCGAGGGCGTAACAGTTGTCGCAGCCCCGGGAGATGCGATCACACCCGGTGGTGGGATTCCACGTCGCCTCTGTCCACTCGATGGAACTGTGGTCCGCCACCACATCACCTCCCCGCCAGACTATCCTGTCGAACATTCGTACGATACGGAAGGGGATCTTTGAACATCGCTGCTTGGCCGGTCGCCCGTGGACTCGCGTCACCGCGTACAACGGCCGGCGACGTCCAGGGACGCTGACGGTGGCGGATTAGCTGAGTACGGGACAGGACACCCCGGCCGGACACCGGCCAGTCATCGAGCCTGTGCGGCACACTGTCAGGGTGAGCGCCGTACGTCAACCGCCGAGTTTGTCCGCGGCGGCCTACCGCCGCGTCATCGACCAACGGCTGCGGGAGTGGGATCAGCTCGACGAGTACGCCTCGCGCACCCGCGACATCCCAACCGCGCGGGTGGTGTTCGTCCTGGCAGCGACAGCGCACAACATGGCCAGAGGTGCGGTGCACCTGTGGGACGGCGGATTCCTGGTCGAGTCGATGCCTAACGTGCGTACCTGCTTCGAGGCATGCGTCAGCGCGGCGTGGACACAGCAGACCGGCCGCAGGGGCGTAGAGGCATACCTCTACGAACGAGCCCGACAGAGCCAAGTCATCTTGCGCCAGCTCGACGAGGCGGGACACGCCGTACCCGACGCGGTCCGCGAGACCGTCGACACCGCGCCGCTGCTCGCTCAGCCACCGCAGCTGAGGGATCGCGCCCGCAGTATCCAGGCCATGTGCCGGGACCTGGACTACAGCGCCGGCCTATACCTGATGTACCGGGAATTGTCCGACGAGGCACATACCTCCATCGGACTAATCCGTCACCTTGCCCGCACACCGGAAGACGACCTGGTCCACCTGGCCCAGCCCCGCCATGGCCAGCACGCTGACACCCTCGCCACCTTCGCCGTGGCCTGCGCCTTGATCTGGGCCGGTCGGGCTTTTAGCGAGGTGAGCCTGCACAAGCCTCACAAGCGGGCGCTACGCGCCGCCGCTCAGGAACTCGGCGTCCCGCACATCCTCACGGCAGCATCCTCACCACGCCCGCCACGCACACGGTCGGGCTCCTGAAGCCTAAACCGCTAGAGCGCCCGATCCGGCACGCCTCCACGGTCGACACTCCCGCAACGTAGGCTGTCGGCGCTGCGTCGGGCAGGTGTAAACCGCTGCCGCAGCACGTTGCAGCGAACCACTCCACAGCCGAAGGTCTCTACACGGAACGTCCGCTCATGTCGATGAGCGGACGTTCTACTAATCTAACGCGCCGGTCGCTGCAGCAACTGCCGAGACGACTCGAAGCCCAGCCGCTCGTAAACAGGCACTGCCTTACGGCCAGAGTGGGCCGTAACACGAAGGGACCCGAGGCGTGTCGCATACTCCGAAGCAGCCTCCACGAGCGCCGAGCCGATCCCCTGTCCTCGGTGCTCTGGCATGACGAAGACGCTCTGGATGTCTGCGGATAGCCGAGTTGTCGCTCCAGGTCTCGGGACCCGAGGGAGGAGTGCGACCCAGGCCATCCCGACGATCTCTGAGCCGAGGAGTCGAGCGACGAACGCTACGTGCGAGTGCTGGTTGCCGGCCCACCACTGCGCGAGGTCGCCTGCGAAGGCGTCAACGGACTGCCTTGATGGTTCCTCATTGAGGGTGTCTCGCCACAACATGTCAACGCCGGCTGAACTTTGGCTCTGGCACACATTTTGTGAGTCGTGCTCGCTGAGGGTTCGGGTGGGGTGCCGGGGTGGAGATCATCGTGGCGTTGCTTCCGCACCTGGTTGGCCTGCGGCTGGAAGCGGTGGTGGTCCGCGGCGTCGGGGTCAGGATCGACGCGGCGACGAAGACAGTTCGGGCCGCGTGTGGAGCCTGCGGCACCTGGTCGACCACCCTGCATGGTTCCTATGTGCGCCGGCTGGCCGACGTCAGGCTGGGCGGCCATGAGGTGCTGGTCGCGTTGACGGTCCGCCGGTTCACCTGCGTCAACGGCGGGTGCCGGCGGCGGACGTTCGTCGAGCAGGTGCCCGGGCTGACCCGCCGGTATGCCCGTCACACGGTCCTGGCAGCGGGTGGCCTGCAGGCGGTCGCGGTGGCGTTGGGCGGTCGACCGGGCAGCCGGTTGGCGCATCGGGTGGCAGTGTCGGTGTCCCGGATGACGTTGATCCGGATGATCCGACGGATACCCGACCCGCCGCCGGTGACTCCGACGGTGCTGGGTGTGGACGACTTCGCCCGACGTCGTGGGCATCGATACGCCACGGTGCTGATCGACATGTGCACCCGCCGGCCGATCGACGTTCTACCCGACCGCACCGCCGACACCCTCGCGGCGTGGTTGCGCGGACACCCCGGCGTTCAGATCATCTGCCGGGATCGCGGCGGCAGCTACGCCGACGGCGCCCGCAAAGGCGCACCTAACGCGGTCCAGGTCGCCGACCGGTGGCACCTGCTGAAGAACCTCAGCGACACCATCGAGAAGATCGTCCGTGGACACCGCCGATGCCTACGCGAGCACACCGACCCGATATCCGCGCTGTCCGCGCCGGTCACGGCCGAGCCAGGTACCACCGGACGACGGGCGGCGAACACCCGCCAACGCCACGCGGCCGTGCACGCCCTACGGGCCGAAGGACTTTCGATCAGCGCGACCGCCCGCCGACTCGACATGAACGTCAGAACCGCCCGCAAGTACGCCCACGCCGCTACCGCCGAGGCGTTGATCGGCCCGAACGCCAGCAGCCGCCCCAGCGTCCTCGCCCCGTTCCACCCCTACCTACGGCAACGCCTCACCGACGGCGTCCACCACACCGCCGACCTGCACGCCGAGATCCTGGCCCGCGGCTACCAGGGCAGCCTGCGCGTACTGAAAGACTGGCTCACCACCAACCGCACCAGACCCACCCCCGCGACCGCAGTCCGAGTGCCATCCGCCCGGCGGATCACCGCCTGGATCATGCGACCCGGCCACAAACTCACCGACGACGACCGCACCAACCTCGCCGACGCCCGCACCCGCTGCCCCGACCTCGACACCATTAGCGACCTCGCCCGCGGGTTCACCGCCCTGGTCCGCCACAAAGGCACCGGACAACACCTCGACGCCTGGATAGACCGTGCCCGCAACGCCGGATACCCAGAACTCCGCGGCTTCGCCGCCGGCCTGGTCAGCGACCGCGACGCCGTCGTCGCCGGCCTCACCCAACACTGGAGCTCAGGCCCCGTCGAAGGCCACGTCAACCGCATCAAAACCATCAAACGACAGATGTACGGCCGAGCGAACCTCGACCTCCTCCGCAAACGAGTCCTCGCCACACCATGAACCGCCACCAAGATCAATCATAAAATGTGTGCCAGAGCCAGTTTTGAGCAGGGCCTGCAGTTCTTCGAGTGCGGTCAACTCAAGCGCGTCTTTTAGGAACGTGTGCAGATTGCTCGGATCTTGAATGACCTGGGACATCTCCGGATACAGCAGCACTGGCATGTAGCGTTCGAATGCCTCTGTCCATTCGCTAGGCGGCGTACTGAGCGAACCGTCCGGGTTGCGCCATTGAACAACCTCATCTGCCCCGCAGAAAATCTCTATGTCGCGTCGTCCGTTGCTGACTGTGGCGACGATGTCGCGGTGCGGGTAATGAATGTTGTTCGCTAGTACCTGGTAGGACCGCTTGGTTCCGCTGCTTAGGGTGTGTCGGGCGCCGTCGGCGATGCTCGTCTTGCCGGTGCCGTTGCGCGCGGTGATGATCGTGAGGCCCGCAGTTGGCTTCAGGGGCAGGTCGACGGCTTCCTCGCCGACTCCGACGTGACCCCGCACATGCACGTTCCGTAAGTACCAAGGCCCGTCAGCGGTGGTGACGCTCGTTGCCAGATTCGGGTTCTTGGCCCGGGCTAGCTCCAGAAGTAGGTCCCGCATATCCGGCTCGAGTTCGGCGGCGGCGGTGATGATATCAGCCCAGGTGAGCAGGACACGCTGCGACGGGTGTTCGGCGACCACGAAAAGCCCTTTCGGCATACCGGCCGTGGACAGTCGCCGCGTTTGTCTCGTGCCGGACAACGAATGGGGTGGGCCGAAGGTCGGCCCAGCAGCGAGCCGCACAACATATCCCGCCCGCCGACCTCATGCCAGCGACACGCGCAAGCGAATGGCCTGGCAAATGCGTACGGATGTTCTAATCCGCACGCCGGGTGCGAGATGTGAGGTGGGAACGCATTCCCGAATGTCGCGAGTCGGAGTCAGCAGTGCTTCGGCCCTCGCGTGGCCAGACGGGCGGCAATACGTGGGTGCGGCCCCCGGTGGTCGGGCGCGGTCTCCGGGCGGGGCGGGAGTGTGACCATGCGCGATGTGAGGGAGAGGCTTCGGCTGCGTCGGCATGTCGCGCGACGCGTGGTTTGCGGTCAATTCGCCTCCGGCGGGGCGCTCCGGCTCCTGGATGGCCGGAGGCCGTCTGCGGCTGCCGGCTCCGAGGGTGGTGGCGGCAGACCGGATGGCGGATGGAGCGGAGCACTTCGCCGCGCTGCCCGACGTCGGCCGGTGCTGGGCCGTGTGACCGGCCTGGTTCCGCGGCTTCGGCTAGGGTCGATGGCGTTAGGCCCTGGGTCACGGCACGGGTGAGGTGGCAGGCATGGCAAGGACTGTGCAGATCCGTACCTACACGGTCCGGGCGGGGCTGCTGGACGAGTGGGTGGACAGGTGGCAACGGCTGGTCGTTCCGCTGCGCCGTGATCTCGGCTTCGAGATCCATGGGTCGTGGAAAGACCGCGCGCGGAGTCAACACATCTGGGTGATCTCCCACGAGGGCCCTGAGTCGTTCGACGAGGCCAACGCGGCTTACTGGGCGTCGGAGCGCCGTAAGACGCTCGGCTTGGACCCGGAGGACTACCTGGTGGGCGAGGAGACCCGCGAGGTTGAGCAGACGCTATGAGTCCGGGTCGCCGGGTAGTAGGTGCGCCTGCCGCTCGTCGTCGGTGAGGGCGCGGAACACCCTCGAGTGTGCTACTGCGGTCAGCTTGGCCAGGTCGACGGAGTCTTCCCAGACGCGGGCAGTGCCGTCCGCTGAGCCAGTGACGACCTGCCGCCCGTCCGGCAGCCAAGCCAGGCTGGTCACGCCGTCACGATGTACGCCGATCACCTCGCCGTGGTCGTCGTCCGCGTTGCCCCAGACCCGCACGGTGCGGTCGTCGGAGCTGGATGCGAGGCGCTGGCCGTCCGGTGCCCATGCCACTGCACGGACGCGCTTGTCGTGGCCGGTCAGAACCTGCGGCTGGTCCGTGCCGGTGAGGTCCCAGACGCGGATGGTCCAGTCGGCGGAGCAGGTAGCGAGCCGACGCTCGTCGGGCGCCCAGCTGATCGCGTCGACGTAGTTCTGGTGACCGGAGTGGATGGTGCTGTCGCCGGGGTGTTCGATGTCCCAGACTCGGACGGTTCGGTCGTCGGAGCCGGAGGCAAGGTAGCGGCCGCTCGGGGACCAGGCGAGCGCTCCTACCCAGTCGGCGTGTCCGCGCAGGACGCCGGCGGAACTGCCTGTGCGGACGTCCCAGACTCGTACTGAGTTGTCCTTGCAGCCTGCTGCCAACCGGGACCCGTCCGGTGACCAGGCCAGCGATTCGACCTCAGCGCCGAAGCGCACGTTGCTGTCGTCACCGATCAGGTGGACCGAGCCGTCGCGCAGGGCCACGGCGATCACGCCGGCTGTCGGTGAGCAGGCAACGGCCACGACCGGTTCCGGCCACGCCGTGACGGCGGCCGTGCCGTCCGACTGCCAGGTTCGTACGGTGCCGTCCGCGCCACCGGTGACGATCCTCGCCGTCCGATCCAGCGCGAGGGCGGTGACCGGTCCGTCGTGTCCGGCGAGGAGCCGACGTTCGGCGCCACGCGGCTGGATCATCCACACCCGAGCAGTGCCGTCACCGGAACCGCTGAGCACCCGACGTCCGTCCGGGGACAGTGCGATGGACCAGGCGACCTGGGAGTGCCCGCGTAGCTCGGCTACCTCACGCAGCCGGCGGATGTCCCAGGCGCGGATGCTGCCGTCGCCGCTGGCGAATACGACGGTGCGGCCGTCGGGAGACCAGACGACCGACCAAACCGGTGAACCCTGACCGCCGATGACGTGTCGGGTTTCGCCGGTCGTCAGATCCCAAATTCGTACGGTCTGGTCGCCGGACCCGGTGACGAGCTGGCTGCCGTCGGGGGACCAGGCAACGGCCTCGACGAAGTCACCGTGCCCCGTCAGCCGCTGCTCCGCTTGACCTCTGGTGAGGTCCCAGACGATGACGGACCGGTCGTGGGAGGCGGAGGCCAGCTGGCGGGAGTCGGGCGCGAACCGCAGGCCCCACACGTCCCCTTCGTGGCCAACCAGATGAGCAGCAAGCTCCCAGGTGGCGGTGTCCCAGACTTGGATCGTTCGGTCCCGGCTCGACCCGGCGAGGCGGGACCCGTCGGGTGACCAGGTAACACCGCGTGCCACGTCTCCGCAGAGCAACACCGCGACCGTTTCCGCCGTTGCCGCGTCCCACACCCGGATCGTGCCGTCTCGGGAGGCGGTAGCGAGCCGGGTGGCGTCGGGGGACCAGTCGACGGCGTCCACCATGCCGGTGTGCCCGCGCAGCACCCGGACGACCGTGGCGGTGTCGGCGTGCCAGATCCGCGCGGTGCCGTCTCGGGACGCAGTTGCCAGATGCTTGCCGTCGGGTGACCAGGCGACTCCGCGGACGGCGTCGGTGTGTCCGGCGAGTAGCGCCTCGGTGTGGCTGAAGGCCAAGGCTGCCATCAGGGCCCGGCGGGCGACGGGCGTTGGCGGGCACTCCTGCAGGGCGGCCGAGGTCAGCAGCACCGCGAGCTCCGGATACCGGTCGACGTTGCCGAGCGCGAACTGACCAATCGTCTCCGACACCCGGTGCAGGAATGCGGTGTCTCGGCTGCGGGAGGCGTTCACCAAGGCGCGTGCGGCGGGGCTGTCCTGGCCGGCCGACTCCATTGCTTCCAGCCACTGCCCGGCCAGCGCAAGCCGTTCCCCGGTGAGCAGGTAGTCCGCGCTGCGTCCGGCGTGGACCCAGTCCGCTGCCCACCGTTCCAGCTCGGTACGCCGCCGCAGTTGCTCCGCCCGCGCTTCGACCTGCTGTCGCAGTGGCGCCCACTGGCGGAACAGCGCCTCGTGGGCGACCTGTGCGTACGACTCACCGTCGATCACGTCGGTGGTGAGCAGCCGGGCGTCGGTGAAGACGGCGATCACCCGACGCTGACTGTCGGACAGGTCTCGCAATGGCACCCGGCGTCGGGTCGGTTCGGTGCCCTCCATCGCTACTAGGCGGAGCAGAGTGTCCAGTACGTCCTCGGTGCTGCTGTCGCGGCGCA
Organism: Micromonospora sp. CPCC 205558; assembly: GCF_036902955.1. Classification (NCBI taxonomy): domain Bacteria; kingdom Bacillati; phylum Actinomycetota; class Actinomycetes; order Micromonosporales; family Micromonosporaceae; genus Micromonospora; species Micromonospora sp. CPCC 205558. The sequence goes on along the minus strand of NZ_JBAKHR010000047.1, from coordinate 5,468 downwards.
CGTCCGTCATGACGCTGTCGGCTTGGCGGCCCAGCGCTCCGGCGACGCCGCCGAGTGCCTGGTACGCCTGGCGGGTAGCCGTCTGGCCCGACCCTGCCGCACGGTGCAGCTCCTGAAGAAGGTACGCCAGCAGTGGCAACGCGTCTGGTGTAGCGGTGTCGGCGACGATTTGGTCGACGAGTCCGTCTTCGAAGCGCAGTCCGGCGAGCTGGGCGGGCTGCTCCACGACCGCGACGAGGTCCGCCGGCCGCATGGTCCCCAGCGTTACCGGGCTAGCGAAGAGCTCCGGGCGCGGCCCGGCGAGCAGGTCGGCGAGGAACTCGACGCGGAGCGTCGCGACAGCCCAGAGCCTCCGGTCGGCGTCGAGTGCCGTCGCGATCTGCTCCAGGAACGTGGTCTGTTCAGCAGGGCTGGAGAGGGTTATCAGTTCCTCGAGCTGGTCGAGGATGAGCAGGACGCGTCCGTGCCGATGGCCCTTTCGAGCCCGCCAGATGGTCAGGTGGCGGGCGAGGCTGTCCGGGCGGGACCGTACCTCCCGCAGCGCGGAGGCTCGGTCGGCTGCGCCCAGTGTGACCGCCAGGTCCGCGAGCACGCCGAGGGGTTCTCCCGCAGGCGTGACCGCTGGCAACACCTGCCACCGCCCCTCTCGCAGCCGGGGAATGATACCGGCGTGGACCAGGGAGGATTTGCCGCTGCCGGAGGCGCCGGTGACACAGACGAACCGGGCGGACGCGTCCAGGCCCAGTTCGTGTAGGCGTCGCACCAGCTCGGTGACCTGCTCATCTCGGCCGAAGAACACCGACGCGTCCTGCTCGGTGAAGGCGGAGAGCCCGGGATAGGGGCTGCGATCCGAACGCCACATCGGCCGTGGACTGCGGGGCGCCTGCCACCACAGCACCAGGCCGTTCCCGACGATCAGCACCACCAGCAGGACGATCAGCGCCGGACCGGCGACCTGACGGATCCCGGCGGTCAGTGGTGAAGTGTCGGCGTTGGCGAAGAAGTTCGCCGCGATCTCCAGCAAAACGGCGATGATCAGCAGCGACAGCTGAAGGGCGATGGGTGGACGTCGACTCGGCCGCACCAACCCCCCCAACGATGATCCCCGACAGGATTACGGTAGCGGGTATGCGCCCGCATCAATAGGTCGTGGCAGCGCCTTGCGAACGCTCGGCTCGTAGAGCGTCACCGCATCGCCCTGGGGGAGCCGGGATCCTGTCGTCCGGCACTACTCATCCTAAAGCAGCCGAATAGTCCGCCCGGAGCTTGCGTCGGGCAGTGTTCGTTGCGCGGGAGGAGTTGACGCTGCAAGATCGATTTGTACTTGGCGAGAAGGTGATCGCCGGGATGATCTTGAGCCCACCATACTTGGCAGTACCCGCACGGTGGCGGCAGTTGCCTCTGCCCAACGAACAGCCCGTCCCGGCGGCTCTCTTGTAGAGCTTGACCGGCCGAATCCAGAGGATATTCTTTCGACCTCGGTTCTCTCTGTGTGCCTGAGGTTGGTGTAGAGCAGGCGGTTCGTCAAGCTGGTCGCCCCTCACAGGTCGACCCAGCCTCACCCGACCTGGGCTTTGTGCCTACAGTCCTGACGATCGGTAGGGGATAAGCGGATCATGAACGATAGTGCTGCGATTATCCCTCCGCGCGACGACGAATTGGTCCGTCGTGTTGGCTGGGATCTCCTCGAGCAGGGATTGAATCGAGGTGGATCCCTTTTCACGCCCGGGCGCCCAGTCTGGAGTGCGGAAACAGCGAAAGAGCTGTTCCACCTGTACAACGAACGGGTCGATACCGGCACGGATTCGTTCATGGTCAAGCTGCACAGGCAGCTCGACGCTGGATCCGACCTCGCGATCCAACTGGCAGCGGAGCTGTTGACGCTGCAGGGACTCCCGTTGGTAAACCTGAGCGCCGGCAAGCTGCGCGAGCGGGTAAGCACAGTGCTCGGCTGGATGAAGGAACCAGCTGCCATCCCCGAGAAGGTGCTGGCCGCGTTTGAGCAGGGAACCTGGAATGGTGGCATCGGCGGCCACACGATGATCTGGAAGTGGCTGGCGGATGCAGTCGTTCTACTGCGCGAGTGGTGGACCATCTCGCCCGACCGCCGGCATCGTGCGCTGGCCGACCCCTGGGAGTGGCAGGCCTTGGTGGACGAGGCCAGCATCGTTCCATCCCTGCGAGAGTCGCTCCTCTATCTGCGATTTCCCACGCACTTCCTGCCGATCGTTAACACTGGACACAAGCGGGCGATCCGCGACGCCTTCAGCGACCCAGGCGATCGCACACCATCTATCAACCGCGATCTGCTCGGGATCACCGCCAGAATCCAGAGCGAGACCGGCCAGCCAGTGGACTACTACCTGCCGCCATTTGTGAATCAGTGGCGAGTAAAGGAGAGGCCCTCCGGTGAACGGCGAGCCTGGCTGATCCGTCCGGGTCAAGGTGGTCCTAGCCTGTTGGCTGACTGGCTAAAAGAATCGTTCGTATCCCTCGGCGCCGCGCATCTCGGGGAGGTCGCGCTGGGCGCGTCCCGAGCCGACATTCGGTCGGCCGTGGACAGCGGATACCAGCATCTCGACTACGCCCAACGTGTCAGCCACGCCAACGAGTTCCATGCTTTCCTGAGCCAGATGGAAAGCGACGACATCGTGACGACCCTCATCGACGACCGGATGTATCTGGGAATCCTCGCCGGCGGGCCGGAGTTTCGTCTGGCCGCAGCCGGTAGTGAGCTGCGCCGGCCGGCCGAGTGGGCTGTCGCGTCGCTCGAGGCTGCCGCGCTTCCCGCGCCCCTGCCAGCGGAGCTGGATCAGCAGGGAAACGTGGTTGATCTGACCGGTGCACTGCCAGTGCTGATCGAGCTCTTCGAGTCAATCAGCCAGGTAGAGCAGGAAACCGGCACGGCAAGCACGGCGAATGTCGTGGACCGAGCAGTCGGCCCCACCACCCTGAAGCTCAACGCCGCCACCGTGGCGTTGGCGGAGCATGTACACATGAGCACCGACTGGCTCAGCCGGCTGGTCGAGCTCTGGCAGGAGCGGTCGCAGATCATTCTGTACGGCCCACCAGGTACCGGCAAGACTTACCTGGCCCGCGCGCTGGCGGGCCACGTGGCCGAGCGAGACGCGATACGCCTCGTGCAGTTCCACCCGTCGTACGCCTACGAGGACTTCTTCGAAGGGTTCCGGCCGGTCGAGAACGTCGAGGGTGGCGCAGTGAGCTTTGTTAAGACACCAGGCCCACTGCGGGAGATCGCTTCGCAGGCAAGAAACGACCGGCACCGCCCGTACGTGCTGATCATCGATGAGATCAATCGGGCGAACCTGGCCAAGGTCTTCGGTGAGCTGTACTTCTTGCTCGAGTACCGCGAATCCACGGTGCGGCTGCAGTACTCGCCGTCCGAGGCCTTCAACTTGCCGCCCAACGTGTTCATCGTTGGAACGATGAACACGGCTGATCGGTCGATCGCGATGATCGACGCCGCCATCCGACGCCGCTTCGCGTTCGTCGAACTGCACCCTGACGAGGATCCGGTTCGCGATGTTCTCGGGAGTTGGCTTGCCACCAACGGTCGCGAGGACGACGAGCGTGCCGGGCTGTTGGTCTCACTCAACACCCTGATCGGTGCCCAAGACCACGACTTCAAGATCGGGCCGTCGTATCTCATGCGGCCCGGCCTCGACGACGAGGCTGCGCTCCAGCGGGTCTGGCGGCACGATCTGCTGCCGCTGCTCGAGGAGCACTACTACGGGCGACTCAGCAGGGCGCAGGTGCACAGCCGATTCGGACTGGCTGCGGTCCGTGCGCAAGCCGCGTCCGTCGACGTTGCCGATAGTTCGGATGACGTGCGGTAGCAGTGGACAGCGTGGATGCGGTCATCCTGCCGGAACTGGATACCAGTGGTGTGCTGCGGCCCCTCGACGACGCTCAGGTGCGGATACTCCGGGCGTCCGGCCTGGTCAAGCTGACCTCCGAGGGCAGGAGTTGGCGTATTCGACCCGGCGGCAAGGTGGGTGCGGTCCGCGCCGGAGACCTCGACGTCCAGGTGCAGCCGAAGGTCGGCGTGGTGAGGCTGCTGTTTTTTCTCGGGTACGCGAAAGATCCGCGGTTCCGCCCGGAGGACGTGACTGCGGCACCAGCGTCAGGACTATGGCCGGCAGTGGCCGAGTCATTGATCCGGCAGGCCGAGCGGGCCCTCGCTGGTGGTCTTCTGCAGGGGTATACCTCGTTCGAGGAGGCGCTTCCGCTGATCCGGGGGCGCGTTCGATTCGCCGAGCAGTTCGCCCGGCGGCCGGCCATACCGCTGCCGATTGAGGTGCAGTTCGACGACTGGACCGTCGACATCGTCGAGAACCGCCTGCTCCGCACCGCTGTACGCCGAATGTTGGCCGTGCCCCGGCTCCTGCCGTCCGCACGGGAGCGGCTGGAGCGGCTGGACGCACGCCTTGCCGGGGTATCCATCCTTCCACCCCATGCGCCGGTTCCCCTGTGGAGCCCCAGTCGGATCAACATGAGGTATGTGCCCGCACTCCGGCTGGCCGAGGTGATCCTCGATAACCAGTCCGCTGAGCCCGATGCCGGCGGCATCGCAATCGCCGCCTTTGCCGTCAACATGGCCACAGTCTTCGAAAACTTTGTCGCCGTCGCGATCCGCGAGGCGCTCGGATCCTGTCCGGGAGTGGTGGAGGAGCAGTATCGGACGTATCTGGATGCCGAGCACAGCATCCCGATTCGGCCAGACCTGGTCTATCTGGTCGACGGCCGGCCCGTCGCGGTGTTCGATGCAAAGTACAAGCTTGAGCATCCGACGTCGGGTTTTCCGAACGGAGACACCTACCAGATGCTTGCCTACTGTGCTGCCCTCGATGTGCGAACTGGATGGCTGGTATACGCGAAGGGAACGACTCCGCCGGAGCGCAAGCACATCCGAAATACGACGATAGAGATCATTCATCACCCGCTCGATCTGTTGAGGCAGCCGTACGAGATTCTCGATGACGTTGCGGCGCTGGTCCGACGCGCAGCCGCGGTGAGCGCCTACTGAGAAGGGCGACGACTTGCGCACGGCCGCCTAACGAAAGAGTGACGCGGCATCTGATCGCCGCGGACTGGGGCATCCCCGTCCGCCGACATCGCAGGCTCGTTGCCGACGATGGCATGCACCGTTACGGCGGTGCGAATCTGTGAACAGGATCCGATCATCAACGTGTGGAGAGGCGCTGGCTGATGACCTCCAACGCATCTCCCGGCCAGGGCTCCCGTGAGATCTCACAACCGTCTCACGGACGGTGTGGCAAGGCCCGACACAGCCTGACGTGACGCGGACCTCCGATCGTCCATCGACCTGCGTGGTCGGCACGAGCCGGCATCGTCCGGCAAGCCCCGACAGGCCCGCTAGTTCACTGGGGGTCAAGGGGTCGTCGGTTCGAATCCGGCCGTCCCGACTGGTATTCACCAGCGGATAT
>NZ_JBAKHR010000046.1:0-45419 GCF_036902955.1 Micromonospora sp. CPCC 205558 | reverse complement strand
ACCCCCACCCCCGGCGTACTCGTCGTCGCCGCCTCCGCTCGCGCCGCCGCCTGGGTATTCCGAAACCGACCCCAACCCCGGCACACCCACCAGCACCAGCACGGGTGCCACCGGCACAGGCACGGGCACGGCCGCAGCCGCCGGCGGGGGTGCGGCCGGCACGACCCTGGCTGGTGCGGGAGTCCCGGGCGGACCGCCCACCACGACCGGCGCAAGCACCCCACCGCCTTCGCACACCCTGGACACAGGCACAGACACCGACCCGCTAACCGGCGTTGGCCCGCAAACCGAGACCACCCCGCAGTCAGGCGTTGGCCCGCAAACCGGCGTCACCCCACAAACCAGCGTCACCCCACAGCCGGGCGTCACCCCACAGCCGGGCGTCACCCCACAAACCGGCGTCACCCCACAAACCGGCGTCACCCCACAAACCGGCGTCAGCCCACAAACCGGCGTCAGCCCACAGAGCGGCGTCAGCCCACAGAGCGGCGTCAGCCCACAGTCAGGCATGCAGGGCGGTCCGCAGTCGGGTGCGCAGGTTGGCCCGCAGTCGGGCACGCAGACCGGCGCGCAGAGCGGCGTCAGCCCACAGTCAGGCACGCAGACCGGCGCGCAGGCGGGCCGTCAGATCGATTCGGAATCGGGTTGGGTGTCGGGGCCGACGACAATCTCCGGTCTGCCTGGTGCCCTCGACGGTGTCGCGGGTGCCGTGCCTGATGTGCTGGGAAGGCCGGGCTCGGCCCCCTCCCCCGTGACGGGGGACGCGGTATCGACGCCGCCGGCCGCGGCTCCTTCGGCTTCCGCGCCTTCTTCGGTTTCGGCCGATGCAGTTCGGTCCGCCGCGTCGAGGGCTGGGCGAGGGCCGGCTCGGGCGAAGGCGGTCACCGCCATCCCGGACCACTACCAGGCCGAGGAAGAACTCGTCACCCTCGCCACGACGACCATGTCGGAAACCACGCCGGCCGCACCGGCAAGCAGCAGCAAGAAGAAGACCACCACCACGGAAACTCCTACGCCCCAAGCCATCCAGCCCACTGCGCTCGACCCGGCCCGCGACAAGGTCAGGCAGACACGACAGCGCCCCATGAACCACCGGATCGTCCCCACCGGCCACGGGTTGAGCGACTCGACGACGATTCGCGACGACGAGACCGCACGCACCGAGTTCCCCTGGCTGAAGACGGTGAACCTCGCCGACTCCACCACGAACTGCGTGCTCGCGGCGATGACATCGGACATGAGCTACGCCCGGTCCGAACCGTTCGCGGCACCGCAGGATGACGCACAACCAGAATCACACCTACTGAACTACCAACGGCAGCAGTTGGGGTTGCCCGGCGACAGCGACCCTCCGGTGTTCCGTACGAATCACACCTCGATTCGTGATGCCATGGCCGGCGCTCCGGTGGGTGAACGAGGAGTCGTGCTGGTCCGGGTGTCGAACGGCGGAACGGGGACCGCGCACGCCTTCAACGTGATCCGCGACGCCTCCGGGGTCGTCTTCCTCGACGGGCAGCACGGCCGACTGGCCCGCGTTCCCGAGCAGTACGACGAGTGGCTGTTCCTGCCGATGAGCCGCAACATTCCCACACCGGCGACCGCAGAGCTCGTTCATCCGCACGAGTTGAGTGGCAAAGCCGCCGGACTCGACAGCCCGCCGACCAGGGCGGAGGCGGACCTCGCCGATCTGCCGCCCGACGTGTTGGCGGAGCTCGACGCGTTCGCCGCCCAGTGGGCCTGGGAGACGGCGCTTAGTGCCGAGACCGGCGAGACGCCGCCCTCCGTCGAGGTCGAGCCGGCGTACCCATCAGGGGTTTCGACCGGGCGGTCCGAGCTGCGACCGCCGGCGCGGCAGCTCGCCCAGGGCAGGGTCGCGGCGCGGCGCACCGTGGCGGCCCTCACGACGATGCGAGACGCGCACCTTGAGACGTTGCGCGGCACCGGACTGGTCGGTCCAGCGGGCGAGGCGCGAACGGGCGGCACGGCAGGCCGTTCGTCGTCGGCCTCCTCGACCGATCCGCGCGCCGGAGCCGCACAGGGCTGGGAGGTGATGCGCTCGGCGGTGACCACGGCGATCCTCGCCGGCGATGCACCACAACGGCCGGCACTACCCCGGCTGGCCGAGTGGCTCGCCGCCAACGAGCCACCGCCCGGGGCGCCGCCACTCTCCACCGCGGACACCGTCGTGGCGATGCTCGCCGTCTACCTGGTGCGGTGGGGGCGCGTGCCGAATGGGCGCCTGCCGGACAGCTTCCGGCGGAATCCCGATCCGGCCGCGTTGGCGTCTGCCCTCGGGGGAGAGTTCACCCCGATGGGCGACGCCCGGCTGGCCTTTGAGGCAGTCCGCCGTACACCGGGGTCCATGGCTGTGATCCACGTGCCAGGCGAACCGGATCGGGTGTTCGGGCTCCTCGCGGATGACCGGTCCGGCACGGTGATCCCCCGCTACATCGATCTGGGCGCACCGGACTCGATGGACCGGGAGGCCCGGAGGCCCGGTGCGGCAGTGTCCGACGAGTGGAGTCGGGCGATGGAGACCCCGGGTGCCCAGCTACTGCTGCTGGGCCCGGAAGGGCGGCCCGCCACGGTGAGCGCCCTGCTGGCCAACCCGGGGACGATCCCCCCGCAGCGGAGGGCGCCCGGCAACGACGGGCCCGCCCGCGATCGGGACCGGGCTGTGGCGTCGCTGCTCGACCCCAGCCGTACGGCCCGGAGACCGGGGGCTCAACCGTCACGCTCGGGTGCGCAGGCCACCCCGTTCCCCGCACACCCAGCACTGCCCGCCAATGCGCTCCCCGCCGCACAGCCAGCGTTCGGGCGTCCCATCCGGTCCGCCCCGAGGCCTCAGGCGACCCCGGCGACCTCCACCGGTTCGGCCTCGACGACGTCTGGCAACACAGCCGGCACTGACGATCCGGCACGGCTGCCGTCCGGCCCGGATCCGATCTGGAGCACGGTCAGGGAGGCCGACCAGGACGTCGCGCGGGAGGTTCGCGCCGTAATCACGCGATTGCCCGAGCTGCTGAACACTCCGGCCACCCCGCTCGACCCCGAAGACTGGGCCGGTCCTGCGGTCGACCTCACCCGTGCGACGTTGAGCGAACGTGGCGTGCCCGTCGACGAGACGGGCCCCTTGCTGCTGGCACTGCGGACCGAGCCGGAGTCGTTCGTCAACACGCGCCGCCGCTTCGACATCAAGGTGCCAGGGCGGCACTGGTGGGAGAGGACCAGGGTCCGACACGTCGAGGTCGAGCTGATACCCAGACCGAAAGCAACGGACCAGGTGCTGGTGGACGACGGCGCCCGGGCAGGCCGGTTCGTGCGGGAGCGGGTCGCGAGCGAACGACAGCGTGGCTCGCGATCGCGTGGGCTCTGGCAGGTCGTCGTACCGTCCGAGGTCGCCGGTGTCCCGGTCACCGCGACCCTGGGCGTAGCCGACGCCCGCGCCACCCATGCCTCCGGCAATTCCGCCACAGTCGTCGACTACACCCTGCTGTACGGCGATCCCACGTCGTATCTGGTCGGTACCGAGCTCGAACTGCGCGTCCAACTGGATGGTGAGACGGAGCAGACGAATACGCCGCTGGGCAGACACTGGTTCCGGATCAACGAGCGGCACGCGCGGATGACGCTGGTCGACGAAAGCTCGACGCCGCATTCGCTGGACGAGAGTGGGCGCGCGCTGTGGCCGGAGAACCGGTTCGTGCTCGACGTGCAGGGCACAGCCGACCTCGCCGCGGAGAGTCTGTTGGACGACATACCGGTGGCGGAGCCAGGTAGTCGCAACCTGCAACGCCTTCGCAACCAGTGGTCGACGCGGTTCTCGCTCCGGAGCCTGTTCACCGGCACCCGGGCCCCCACGGTTCTGTCCGGCAGAACCTGGATTGGTCTGCCGGGCGCGGTGGGCGGCCTGATGGCGAATCAGCTACGGCCGATGACGGTGCAGGAGGTGGGCAGGCCGAGTCAGGATTTCCGCGCCCGACGGCAGTCGATCTCCACCATCGGATCCAGCCAGAGCATCAGCTCCACCACCGGGTTGCGGGCGCAGCTCAGCGCAGGTACGGGCGTTCCGTACGCACGATTGAGCGGCGGACCTGTCTACATGCGTACCAGCACGACCAGTACGAGCTACTCGCTGTCCGCCAACACTCGGGTGACCCAGGAACTGCGGGGTGCCCCGACCGTCGTGGTCTCGACAACGTATGAGCTGACCCTCGCCCGGGCGGCGTACGTCGGCTGGCGGCGCTTCTGGGTCGAGCGACCACGGACGGCCAACACCGAGGTGGTGACGCTGAGGGTGCTCGAGGAGGTACCGGAAGGGCTCTACCACGCCGCGACCTCTCCGGTTTCGACCCGCCCACCGGTAATGAGCCCCGGACGCAAGCCAGATCAGGTTCCCGTAGGCGAGCGTCGACCGGACCAACTCCTGGTGGATCGGGTGGAAACCCTGGCGGTACGCGGCGAGAACCGACACCTGCCCACCTACATGTGGCAGGGCGGGCGGCTCCGCGTCGACACCGAGCCGCTCGGTGTGGAGTTGCTCGCCGAGAGGATCGCGACGGAGATATCGCGGGTCCTCGCCCTGCCGGGGAACGCCAGGTACCGGGACTTCCTGCCGAACTGGAACGCGGACCGGACGAAGCGCGCGTTGATCGATCGCGTGCTACAGGCGATGGTCAATCAGGAGAGTCTGGTTTTGCACGCTGGGCCGACCGCGCTGAGAGCGGATTTCCTGTCCCTCACCGCCGGTGAGCTGGCGTTCAACCTGGAAATGCCAGGCACCGACCGTCGCCACGTCCTGACGGTGGTGCTGCGCGCACGTCGGGCCAATCCAGCTAGCGGGCCGGAGCACCTCGGCACCCGGGACGAGAGTCGACGCCCCAAGCGGCCGCCGACCGGTCCGGCCTCGAAGAAACCGTCGGAGGCCCGCATCGAGGAGGTGACCGAGGAGCACGCGGGGTCGCACGAGGTGCCCGGATCGTTGGTCGGAGAAGACCCGGCGACACCGTCCAGCACGCCACCCGCGAGCTCGACGACCACCCGGTTTCCGCTGGTCCCGAGACGCCAGCGGCGGGCCAGAACGACCTCGTCGGGGGTCACCAGAGGGGTCTCCACGAGCGTAGGATTCGACGTCAACGCCCGGGGTGCCCGCCTGGCACACTTCACCGCTCGGCTGCGTTACCAGCGCCAGCGCGCCACCACCGTCTCCGCGGGGGCGGAGGTGATCTGGCTGAGTTTCGACCACGGCATCCAGGAGCTCTTCCACGACGAGCACATCGTCACCATGGATCTGCTCGTGCTCGACCACGCGGTGGGGTCCCGGAACGTGTCCCGTCGGTTGTTCGACAGCACGCCCGACGTTGGACCGATGCCTGTCGGCGGGGCGATCGAGTTCCACCACGACTTCGTGTTCGGAGTCGCCCGCGACCGAACGTTCACCGCTGACCAGGAGCAGCTTTCCCACTCGGTCAGGCTGGAACAGCCCACGGTCGGCCCGCCGGTCCCACTCGATGACACGCGACGCGGCACCGTGAACCTCGATCTGCCAGCCGAGGGACAGAGAGTCACCGATTGGAGCTATGTCTCCTATGTCGAAGGCGGCGAGCAGCTGACCACCGCCATCGCGGACGCGATCTCCGAAGCGCGGAGGCAGATGGTCGAGGATGGCGCGTACGGTCGCGGCACGCGGATCGGGGTCCGCACGCCGGGTTCCGACTCCTACCTCGAACTGAGTCGGATCGGTAGACCGAACTGGCTGGCCAGCATGCTGCCGGCGATGACCGAACAGCCGCTCGCGCTGGCCAATCTCGGCGAGATCATCGGAAGTCCGTCGATCTACGGGACGGTGTTCGTCCAAGCGATCGTGGACGAGAGCCACACGGGGCCGCACGACGTGTTCAGTGACGGTGGTGAACAGAGTTGGACCAGCATCGCCTCCGTCAGCGGCTCACGGAGTAGCGGCCGGCAGTTCATCCTCGGAGCGGGACTCGGCTGGGACGGGGCAGTCGACGACTCCGCCTCGCTGGCGGGGCAGCTTCAGCATCGGCGAGCGTACGGCCACAGCCGAAGCAAGGCGGTCGAGTTGACCGGGGCTGTGGAGCTCAACGACACCTGGGACCCGGGCCGTGGCCTCGCCACGCCGGTGGTGGCCCGGGTCCGGTTCGTGGTGCATGCGGTTCTGGTCAATCCGCAGGTCGTCGGTCCGAGCAAGCTCTACTCGGCCGACAGGACAGTGAACGGTGGTACGGCGATCGGCACGATCCACGCCGACCACGCCCGGTTCAGCGGTGTGCTCGACGAGGCACGGCCACCGACCGACAACGAGCCGGAGCTCGAACCGCCGCAGGTGTTCCAGGTCGAGCCGCTGAAACCCCTCAGCGCCCCGCCGGCAGCGCTTGGCCGAGGGGTAGGCGAGCGCCTTCCGCTGCCTGTGCCACCGCAGTACGTCGGTTCCGGCCAACTGCTCAACCTGCCCGCTCTCGGCAACCAGATGATCGGGTGGCTGCGGGAGATCCGTCTTCCGGCCAGCGTCGGCGAGGGCCGGCGCCTGATCGACGACGGCGAGGACGGGCTGGCGAACAAGGTCGTCGTGCTGACGCACACCAGTGCCGCGCACCTCAAGGGAATGCTGAGCAAGGGCGTCGAGTCGATTCTGCTCACCTACCGCGGACCGGCCGGGAACGACCACGTCCAGGTGGTTGTACAGGTCGTCGCGCAGGACCGTGCCGGCACGGCCACCACGCCGACGGTCCACCGGGTTCACGCCGGAACGAAGAACCTTGAGATGGACATGATGGGGGCCAGCGCGAAGACCGACACGACCAGTGTCTCCCGCACCAGCTACAACGTGGCCGGTCTGCAGCCCGGTGGCGCTGGTGGGGCGAACGGCGCCACCTCCGGGGCGGGTGACGTGGGCTTGTTCCTCGGTACGTCCCGCAGCGCCAGCCAGTTCGACAGTGCCGCCGACACCAACCTGCACATCATCGAGGAAGCCGGCTCGGAGGCCCAGGTACAACAGCGAGTGGTGATCGTCGCGCAGGCCTTCCACCGGGGGCGGGAGCTCGGTGATCCGCTGAGAGTCGAACATGACCTGTGGATGTCGCTGCGCGCCAACCATCTGCGGACGTCGACGGTCGAACCCGCCCCGCCGGCCCCGACCGAGCCGACCGTCGGGATCCTGGAGAGCGCGCCAACCCCTGGTCAGGCACTCCAGTGGCAGGTTGGAAAGTGGGGAGAGCCGACCTCCCTCACCCCCATGCCGGATCACTATCAGGTGGTGAACTTCCGGGGAACGCACCCGGTCCAGTCCGCCGCGGTCCTGGCGCTACGGCGTGCGGGTGCCCCGAACGAGGTGACCAGGTTGGGCAGCCGCGTCGCACACCAGCTCACCACCGCCCTCTCGCCGTCGCTGCTGTGGGGCCTCTCCCCGAAACGACTGGCCCACACCCCGATCCCCATTCCGATCGAGGGCAGTGGATCGACAATGGCGGTGACGCTGTACGGCAGGGTTCGATCCGTCAGGCTGGCGGCGGTGCTGCCGCAGATGTACCGCGACGGGCACCGTTACGGAACGAAACTGAGTGGTGTCAGCTCTGGGATCGGCGCGACTGACACGGGTGCTCTGGCCGGCCTCGGCAGCCAACAGGTGAGCGCGCCGGCCGAGGGGGGTGCCGCGCAGTCCGCCGGCGGTGAGCCTTCGGGGAGCCCGGCTCAGCGGCCCGAGTTCTGGGGCGGCACCGACGGGCGCAACGCCGACTCCTTCCTGGGGGGTGCCGGGCCCGCCCTCTGGGGTGGCACACCGGCCACCGACAGTGGCCGGGCGTGGCACGGCGGCTTCACCTCCTCCGCACTGGTGTCGACCCGAGGGCCGGTCGCGTTGACCTGGGTTTCGGAAGAGATCCTGGTCGTGGCGGAGGTGCCGCACACGCGGGGCACCAGGCGGGCAGCCGTGACGGTCGAGGTTCCCGAATCGCTGAAGGTCTGGATGGCCCTGTCCGACGCCGCCGAAATCCTCGGCTTCAGCACGAATCCCGCGGCCATGAAAGAGCTGGACGAGGTCAACTCGGCTGCGCTCGCCCTGGAGGCGGCCTTCGGGGCCTGGCAGGACGCCGCGCGCAACCTGGAGCGGGAGCGGCTCGATCCGGAGGTGCAACGGCGACGGGGCGGCTCCTTCCCCCCGGCTCCCGCGCCCAACTGGCCGACGCCTGCCGAGATCGAGGAGGACGCGACGACCCATGCGACGGCGGCCGCCTACCTGAGGGCTCAAAACGAATGGAACGAACGAAAGCGCGAGCTGGACACCCGGGTTGCTCTTCTCAACAGCATCGCAGCGCAGGGGACGTCGTCGGCCCTGCCAGGCGAGACGGATTCGGACCCGAGTCAGGACTCGGTGATCGAACCCGACACGGATCTACCGGCCGGGACGGAGCGGGTGCTGGCCGGCGAGGGTCAGCTCGACTCAGCATCGGATGGTCAGCAGGTTCACACCCGGCCGCAGTTGGACGCCGCTGGCGCCCTCAGTCTCGCGTTCCGCATGACGCTGTCCGACGAGAGGCCGCACACGTCGATCGACCGGCTCAACGATTGGATCAGTACGGTCGAGCCGCCCTCCCCGACGCCGGGGACAGCGCCCACCGCCCCATCGTCGGCCACACCTGCACAGGACTGCCTGCTCCGGGCCGCCGGTGCGTTCTCGGTCCTGCACGGCCGCGCGTCGAACAGTACGGCGACCGACGAGTTCCGCAGCGCGCTCGAACTGCCTGACCTGGTGACGGCGCTGGGCGGAACATTGCAGCCTGCCAGCCTGACAGCACCCCATGACCTGTGGCAGGCCCTTGCGAACACCCCGAACGCCATGGTCCTCGTGCGCGTGCGCACCGACAGCGAACACCACGTGTACTGGTTGGTCTCCGACAACCGGACCGGTGCCGCCGTCGTGCGCGCGGTCGACACTCAGGTGCACGGCAGGTTCGAGGATCCGGTACGACTCGACGACCTGACGGCGCAACTGGCCCACCCCGGGACCGAACTGCTCGTGCTCGACGGCGACGGGCGGCCGACCACGGTGCGGGCACTGCTCCCGACGGAGGAACTCGCCGCTCCCACCCCGCGCGGACCGGCTGCGGGCGGGTCAGGGTTCAAGCGGTCGCCGGAGTTGTACGGTCTGTCGCCGGTGTCTCCGTCGATTCACGGTCTGAGCGGCACGCCGGCCCGGCGACGCTCCGATCCGGCGGTGGCTTCGTCCTTCTCCGTCGCGACGTCCGCCGCACCACGCAACGAACGGACTCCCCCGCCCGCCGCACCACGCGACGAACGTGCGGCTCCGCCCGCCGCACCACGCGACGAACGTGTGGACGAGTCGACGCCGCTGTCGTCCGAGCGCGCGCCGACGCCACCCGCGACGCGGGCGCCGGCCCCGTCACGCTCGCACGAGGGCGGGATACCACCGGTGGCCGAAGCGGACGGGCTGGGCGTTGTCCCCGTACCACCCGCGCCCCCCGTGGCCGGAGGGCCGGAGAGCGACGCGACTCGGGAACGACGCGACGACTCGGGCACCCGGCGGCCGGCAGCCGGTCGCCGGCGCGGCGACCCGCGTCAGGAGGCACGGGATCTGGCGCGTACCAGCCTGGGCGAGCTGCCGCGCCGTCCGGGCTCCGGAAACCCGGTCGACGGTGAGACAGACGCGTTCGCCGGCATGGGCGCGTTCTTCGGAGCCCTGGCCGCCGCCAAGATGAAATGAGCCCCCGGGTCCGGCAACCTGGTCTGTGCGAGTCAACCGCGGAGAGGCGCTGATCGAGAGACCAGGAGCATCCATCGGTGAACCTTCGGCTCGCGCGCCACGTCGTCCAGGGTGAACGGCATCGACCCAGGAAGGACGAGGATGCGACAGCGGTCCCAGCCGAGGCCGAGCGAGCCCGACGGCATGCGGATCAATCCCCGTCAGTCCGCCCGATCGCTGCCCGCAACGCCTGCAGGGCGTAGTGCGCCCGCGACTTCACGGTTCCCTCCGGAATCCCCAGCATGGCCGCGGCCTCGTCGGTCGAGCGACCGAAGAAGTACAGCTGGATCAGCACCGATCGGTGTGCGGCGGTCAGCTTCGGTAAAGCGCTCCGCACCGTCTGAGCCGTCACCACGTCCTCGGTCACGTCGATCGTGCCGGCATACCAGGCCAGATCGGTCACAATGATCTCGGCTGGGCGTGCCTGGCGAGCCCGAGCGGCGTCGATGGCGATGCGGCGGGCCACGATGAAGAGCCACCGGCGGATCGATTCACGGTTGTTGGGCAACCGGTCGATGTGCCGCCACGCCTGCAGCATCGTCTCCTGGAGCAGATCCTCCGCGAGCTGCTGGTCTCCCCAGCACAGCCGCAGGAGGAAGCGGCGGAGCGGCTCGGCGTTCCCGACGTACACCCGACGCATGCGCGCCTGCGGCCTCATGGTGTCCGACGCCCCGTCCGCGCCACTGTCGTCGTCGGCGAACGCCGTGCCGACGTTGCTGGCCAATTCGAACAAGAGTCACCTCCCAAACCGTAGCCATCAACTCCCGCGCCGACCCCGAGACGGGTCGGAGACGGCGGACGCGTGCGAAAAGCTCGGTACGGCCGAGGGACACCTCGCTGCCCACCAGGCCAACGATCTGTGCAGCCGGTGCGGACGCTGGGCGGACCACCGGCTCGTCGACGCCTGGTCACACCCGCGTCACATCCTCGACGAGCAGCGTTCGCAGCTGCTCCACATTTGGGTTGCGCAGGGCACGGATTCGGCCCGCCTGTCGGGTGATCGCCTCATCGAGCACCTGCCGTGCGTAGCGGCCGTTGCCGAACGAACGGGTCCGCGGTATCTGCTCGAAGTGCTTACGGAGTGCGACCAGCGTCTGTCCTGGGCACTCGTAACCGCTCGCTTGGGCGAGGTTCTGGAAGATCGCCACCAGGTCGGTCGCGTCGTAGTTGGCAAAGTGGATCCGACGCGAGAAGCGAGACGCCAAGCCCGCGTTGGTGGAGAGGAACTCCTCGATCTCGTCCTCGTACCCGGCGGCGATGACCACCACCTCGTCCCGGTGGTCCTCCATCAGCTTGACGAGGGTGTCGATCGCCTCCCGGCCGAAGTCCTGGCGGGCGCCCGGGGGTGCGAGCGTGTACGCCTCGTCGATGAAGAGCACCCCGCCCCTGGCCCGGTCGAACGCCTCCCGGGTGCGTTGCGCGGTGTGACCGATGTATTCCCCCACCAGGTCCGCACGGGCGACCTCCACCATCTGGCCCCCGGCGAGCACACCCAACGCGGTCAGCAACTCACCGTAGAGACGGGCCACCGTGGTCTTACCCGTGCCCGGTGGGCCGGAGAAGACCAGGTGCCGGGAAACCGACGGTGCTGGCAGCCCGGCCTGGACCCGGGTGCGGATGGTGGCCAGAAGGTCGACCATGTCGGCCACCTCGCGCTTCACCTCGGCCAGACCGATCATGCTGTTGAGGCGGGTGAGCAGGCGGTTGAGATCGTCGTCACGCGTCTCTCCGGCGTGCACCCCGGAGGTCGCGGGCGCGCCGAGATCCTGTGGCAGCAGCTGCGCCAGCTCGACACCGGAGGTGTCGCCGGCTTGGGAGAGCCGGTACGCCTGACGCCCGACCATCTCCTCGAACACCTTGCGCGCCACCCGGGCATTACCGAAGTTCACATCCCGGTCCATGCCGTCGAAGAGGCTCGACAACGCCAGCCTGGTGTCGTACTCCAGGGAGTAGTGATGCGTGCTGCAGAGCCGCTCGACAATGGTCACCAGCTCGTTCGTCGAATAGCTCTCGAACTCCACGTTCCTGGAGAAACGGGAGGCCAGGCCGGGGTTGGCGGCTAGGAAGGTACGCATCTGCGCCGAGTAGCCGGCGACGATGACCACCACCTCTTCCCGATGGTCCTCCATCAACTTGACCAGGGTGTCGACCGCCTCCCGGCCGAAGTCGTGGCCGCCGCCACCCTCGACCGGAGCGAGTGTGTACGCCTCGTCGACGAAGAGCACCCCGCCCAGCGCCTCGTTGAACTTCTCGGTGGTCTTCACCGCGGTACCACCGACGTGCTCGGCCACCAGGTCGGCCCGGGAGACCTCGACCAGCTGACCGGAGCGCAGCACGCCGAGGCCGGCGAGGATCCGCCCGTACAACCGCGCCACGGTGGTCTTTCCGGTGCCCGGCGCGCCGGCGAAGACCAGGTGCCGGGACATCGGCGGCGCCGGCAGCCCGGCGGCCGCTCTCCGCTGGCTGATCTGGTGCAGCCCGACCAGCGTCGCCACCTCGTGCCTCACGCCGGCGAGCCCGACGAGCGCGTCCAACTCGGCCAACAGCGAGGTGGTCTGGTCTGTGCCGCTGCCGGGACCGGCTGGCACCGCGGCGGCGGCCGGTCGCGGCAGCTCGTCGCCGGGTGCGGCAGGATCACCATCGGCGCGGGGACCGGCCAGCACCGGGCCCGCCGGCCGAGCGTTGCCCGGGCTGGCCGGGCGCACCCCCTCACCGCCGTTTCCGACCATCGTGGTCTGCGCCACGTCGACCGGCTCAGCGGTCTCCCGGAGCAGGCCCTGACCCACGTTCTCGATCAGCTCACAGCCGTCCAGTCGCCCGGCCGCAGCGCCGACGAACCGCACACCCGGCCCGCCGCTGTGATGCACCCGGGTGCCGAGCAGGGTCAGGTTCGCCGCCCGCTGCGCCAGAATTCCGACCGTGCGGGCGTTGCCCACATCCGATCCGGTCACCGTCGCCGTACCGTTGACCAGCAACCCGACCCCGCAGCCCTGCACCGTGGCCTGGTCGGCGTTGAGCGTCGCCTCGGCTTCGACCAGGATTCCGCCGGCACCGCACCGCTCGATTCGGACCCGTTCCACCCTTGCCTGCGCTTGGTCGAGCAGTCGTACCCCGTACTCCTGGATGTTGTCGAGCAGGCAGTCCTCGACCAGCGGGGTGGCCGAACCGCTGACCACGATTCCGGTGGGCCCACCCCGCACGGTCAGCCCACGGACCGTGCCGGTGGCTTCGGCCTGGAACAGCAGTGCGCCGCCCGAGCTGTCCGTCAGCTGGCCGCCCTCGATCAGTGGTGCGGCCGACCCGCTGACCGCGATCGCGGCGGCCTGGGCACCGGTCACCGCACAGTTGATGAAGGCGCCGGTGGCTTCCTCAAGCACGAGCAGTCCGTGCCCGCCGGCATCGTGCACCTGGCAGTCGCGCAGCACCGGGGCGGCGGTGCCGGACAGGACCACGCCATGCCCGCCGACCGCGCGGATCTCGCAACCCTCCAGGCTCGGCTGGCCGCCGGTGACGACCACGCCGGTCCCGGTCAGGTCATGCAGCTGACTGCGGAGCACACGCAGCGAACCGCCCTCGACCACGACTGCCGCGCCGTCGACCGCCGTGATCTCACAATCGTCGAGCGTCCCGCGCCCGTCCCGGCTGCAGTGCACCCCGACGCCACGGATCTCGGTCAACGTGCAGCCGCGCAGCACCGGGTCCGCGCCGCCGACGATCACCACTCCGGCGCCGCCCGTGTCCCGGACCATCGTGGCGCTGAGCGTCCCGCCACCGGTGCGCTCGAACAGGAGACCGGCACCGCTCGGGTTACTGACCTGGCAGTCGTGCAACTCCACCGCGCCGCCAGGCACGTGTACCGCGACGACCCCCTGCCCGACGACCGTGCACTCGGTCGCAGTCAGCAGCCCCCGCCCGACCTGTACCGCCGGCAGGCTCGCCGAGCCGCCACGCACCGAGAGCCCGCGCAGCGTCACGTTTCCAGCGCCGACGAACAGGGCCACCCCGTCACCGCCGTCGATGGTCACCGTTCCGGGGCCGTCCTCGGCCACCACCGTGACATCTCGGACGAGTCGCAGCTGTTCGTGGTACGTACCCGGCTGGACGACGATCATGGTGCCGGGCACGGCCTTTTCCAGCGCCGCGGTGATGCTCGGCACGCATCCCGGTTCGGTCTCGGAGACCGACAGCATGTTGGTCACGCTCATTCATCCTCATCAGCCGTGACAGCACGGGCGAACGCCGGTGCGGGGTAGGGGCGGCCCGCAGCGTCCAGGCCAGGTGCGAAAGACAGCGGTACGGCGTCGGCAGCGGCCGGCGTACCGCCCTGGTCGGCAGCGCGCAACCGGTCCAGGATCCGCTCGCCGGTTTCCCGCCCGCCCCGGCCGGACGCCATGAGATCCCGCAGCAGAATCCGCGCCGGCCCCTCGGTGGCGGTGTCGTCGACGGCGAGGACCTGGAACCGACTGCCCGGCGGGAAGATCGCTGAGGCCCGCTTGCCGGTGTCCAGAGCATCCAACCGCCGTGCGCTGACCGACCAGATGACGAACCGCGCCGCGGTTTCCGTGGCACTGGTCGGGCTCAGGTCGACGTCCACGAAGGCGGGTTCGACCAGTACGTCACCGGGCCGGTAGGCGGCGACCAGGCCCGGGTCGACGAGCCCGTGCTGAAAGACCGGCCCCAGGACCGACGGCAGTCTGCGCACCCCATACCTGGCACTGCGGGCCACCAACAGGATTCGGTCCACCTCGGAATCGGGGCCGCCACCCCGGAGGACCTGGTTCACCAGGTCACGTTCGCCGCCGCAGTACGCCCGGACCGCGACCAGCCCGGCGGTGAGTTCCCTGGCGCCACCGACGGCTCGCAGCCCGGGTGACTGTGCCAGTGTCCGGGCCACCACCCGGGCATGTGCGTCGTACCGGCCGTCGAGCGCTTGGCGCAGCGCCCCCGGGTTGGCGATCGCCTCCTGCCCATCGGCGTCGACCAACCAGCGAGGTGCTGGCCCGGGCGGTACCTCCGGCACCGGAGCGGGTGGGCCCACGTCCGTGTCCCTGGCCGGTGGCGCCCCGGTGGCGTCGGGCGTCGGTGGTGCCGCGAGCGAGCCGGGCACCCCGGTGACACCTGCGAACGATTCCGGCTGCCAAACCGGAACCGCGACCGTCAGCTCCTCGGGCTGGCCCAGGCCGGTAGCGGTCGTCGGCACCTCTTCTGCTGCCCTGCTGGTCGGTGAGGTGCTGGTCGATCCGGTGTCGCCAGGCTGGAGGGCGCCCTCCGGTGACGGCACCCGCAGGGCGTGCCAGCCCGGGTGCGCGATCCAGTGCTCGGACGTGAGTAGGGCGAGGATCTCCGCAACGATCGGGGTGGGTGCCGATACCGGTTCCGCGCCGTCTGGTTGAGCCGGGGCGGTCGGCTGCGCCGGGATCGCCGGTATGGCGGTGAGAAGTCGGTGGGAACGAGGCGGCCGGGGAGCACGTGGACGGACCCGCGCTGACGGTCTGGGCGGCAACACCGCGCCAACCGGCCGAACCCGACGCGGACCGGAGGCGCCGCCGGGCTGCCGGCGGCCCCAGAGCGCGAAGCTACCGGTGGTCTGCAGCAGCCCGGTGGCGGTACGGGTGACCGGCCCGTCGGCCACGTACAGCGGTGCCGTGAGCGCGTCGGCGAGGCCGCCGAAGAGCAGGTCGGCGGCGGCCCCCCGCACCGGTACGCCGTAGGTGACGAGCACCAACGGTCGCGTGTCCCCCGCCCGGCATGCGTCGACCAGTTTCGCCAGTGCCCGGGGTGGCACCGGCCGGTTGTTCAGCCGGAATCCGGTGACCCGCACCGATATCTCCACCACGAAGCCGGCCAGGATCCGGCCGTCGCCCAGCACCGTTTCGTCCACGAATGACCAGCCCGCCGCAGTGCGTACCCCTGGCATCGTCGCTGGCACGCTGGCGGCGGTCGCCGGCGAGCCGCGCCCGACGCGGGACGCGGGCCGGGCCGGCGACAGGACGCGAGGCGGGCGCCGCGACGGCAGGTCGACGAGGCCGCCGTTGGTGTGCAGGAGCACGTGGGGCCAGCGCGTGGCAACAGAGAGCTGCACCGCCGGTGGCGGCGGAGGCGACGCCGCTTCCGGAACGACCGACGGCGCCGGCGGCGCTGGTGGGGCCGGCAGTGGTGCCGGGGGTGACGGCGGCGCTGCCGGGGGTGGCAGTGGGGGCCAGGGTGATTCGGACCGGACGGTGCCCTCCGGGTCCACCGTCCGCCAGGGCACGGGCTGGAGCACGGCACCGGCCGAGACCGTCAGCTCGGTCTGCGGAAACGTGACCTCCTGGCCGATCCACTCGGCCAGGAGGTGCACCTCCTGGCCGGGATCGACCGAGGGGGCGTACGACCCCAGCGGCACCAACCGGACCCCGGTGGCGACACCGCCGAGGTGCTCGATCAGCACCTCCACCAACTGCTCGAACAGATCCGGGCGGGCCGTCACCGACGGCGCGCTCACCACCACCCGCCGCCCCTCCTCCACGGGCAGGGCGGCGGCCAGCCTGGGATTGGACGTCGACGGATCCGCGTCGGTACGCACAGTGAGCGCCTCGCCGACGTACTCCACGATGAGGGCAGGGTCCGGCGGGTCGACGCTCGCAGGGGAGATTGCGGTTCGCACAGCAGTCAGGGCCGCGCCCGTCGGGTCAGGGCGGCCCTCACCCGACGCGGGCCGGAAACCACGCACCGGCGTCGATGCCCTCGGTTCGTGTCACCGCCGGGTGTGGCCGCCACTGTTCAATCTCCCTCACCTACAAGATCGGATACACGACGACTAACGCTCGAGGTCGGTTCAAAAGTTGTCGGGAATTTTTCCGCCAACAGGAGCATCCGCCGGAGATCCTTCGGCACCATGGTCCTGGTTGGCCTCGTCGACCGGCGCGTAGAGGGTCGAGAGCGCCCGGTGGAGAGCGACGACGTCCACCTCCGGCGCGAGGTAGTGGTTCGTCCGGATCGCGTCCAGCAGGTCCGGGTCCGGCGCCAGCCCGTACGCGCGCAGGTAGTAGGCCGCGGCGTCGGTCCAGATCCAGTGGCCGTCGGTGAAGAACCCGGTGGGCACCACCTCGCCGGCGGCCGGATCGACCACGTCCGGGCTCCGGGTCGGTGCGATCAGCAGGGGCATTCCGTCGGCCAGGTATTCAAGGATCTGGTCGCGTTCGTCTCCCTCGAGCTGAGGGTGGTCGGGCGCGAAGGCGGGCCCGTGCTCGGGGTCGAACGTGTCGTACACCCGCGCCACCAGCGGCGTGACCGGCGGTGCCGCGGTCCAGAGCAGGGTGGAGAACCCGAGCGTGTTGCGCTGATACGCCGGCAACTCGTCGGGGTCGACGAACACCTCGACCTGCGGATCCGTCTCGCCGGCGGTTTCCAGGGCGTCCTGGACGTGAACGGCCAGCGCCGGCATCGCCGCCTCGTCACCGCTCTGCAGCAGGTAGATCCGGCGCGGCGGTGGCCACTGGGCGTCGATGGCGGGGAACCGCCACGCCCGCCACAGGGCGATCACCGCCACACCGTCGTTCCGCTGCGCCTCGACCGCGTCGACCGCTGCCCGGTCGACGTCGTCTGCGGCGCCCGGCCCGTCGTACGGCACGGTCAGGTCGATGCTGTACGGCACCGCGACGCCATGTTCGGCCAGTTCATCGGGGCTGACCGGGGCCACCCCGTACGGCGGCAGCGGGTCATCGTCGGTGCGCTCGATGTCGGCGAGCGCTTCGGTGTCCTCCCCCGCCGCGACGAGGGTCGCGGAGAGCAGGCTCAAGTCACCCTCCGTCATCGGACTTCGGCCGGCCAGGGCGGCGAAGAGCACCGCCTGGGCGATCTCCACGAGTTCGCCCTCGGCGAGCCACCGACGCGCGGCGGTGGTCAACTCGTCCGGCAGCCGGCCGGACATCCGCAGCAGCAGAGCGTGAAAGGCGGCAACCTGGTCGATGGACGCCTCAACTACCTGTGTCATCGCGTCGCCCTCTCCGTACCCAACGTTGTGCATGGACGGTCGGACCCGTCACCTGCCTCGGACGTCCTCACGACGGACAGCACGTCCACCCGGTTCAAATTGGGTGCGGCCGGCGCCCGGGCGCCGGCCGCAGTGCTCAGTCGCGTGGCAGTAGGTAGGCGCGGTCGGCGTCGAAGGTGAGATCGACCGACGCCCCCTCCGCCAGCGCCTCGCTCGGGTCGCCGCCCTGCTCGGTGGCGGTGATGGTGCCGGCCGCCGTCTCGATCTCGTAGTCGAGGCTCGGGCCGTGGAACGTCGAGCGCAGCACGGTGCCGTTGCCACCGCTGGTGACCGGCGTGAGCCGGACCGTCTCGGGACGGATCATCAGGAAGGCGCCGTTCGCCCCGGTGGCGACGTTCGGGTGGGCGGCGACGGTGAGCTGCCGGCCCAGCACCGTGAGGGTCGCCACGCCGTCCTGGATGCGCTCGGGCGCGGCCTCGACGAAGTTCGCGTGCCCGATGAAGTCGGCCACGAACACGCTGGTCGGACGCCCGTAGATCTCGCCCGGGCGGGCTACCTGCTCCACCTTGCCCTTGTTCATCACCACGATCCGGTCGGACATGCTCATCGCCTCGTCCTGGTCATGGGTGACGTAGATGCTGGTGATGCCGAACATCTTCTGGATCCGGCGGATCTCCGCCCGCATGGCAGTACGCAGTTTGGCGTCCAGGTTCGACAGTGGCTCGTCGAAGAGCAGCACCTTCGGCTGCACCACCAGCGCGCGGGCCAGCGCCACCCGTTGCTGCTGGCCGCCGGAGAGCTCGTGCGGGCTGCGCTCCTCCAGCCCCACGAGGTTCATGCTGGTCACCGCCATCCGCATGGCGGTGGCGATCTCGTCCTTGCTCCGCTGCCCACGCTGCAGACGCAGGCCGTAGGCGATGTTCTCGGCCACCGTCATGTGCGGGAACAGCGCGTAGCTCTGGAACACCATTGCCATCGGCCGTCGCTGCGGTGACAGGTGCCCGATGGCCTTGCCGTCGATCAGGATGTCGCCACCGGTCGCCTCCTCGAATCCGGCCACCATCCGCAGCGTCGTGGTCTTGCCGCAACCGGACGGGCCGAGCAGCGTGATGAACTCTCCCGGCAGTACGTCGAGGTCCACCCGGTCGACGGCGGTGACCGTCCCGGTGCGGCCACGGAACTGCTTGGTGAGGCCGTCCAGTCGCAGGTGCCCGGAGCCGCTCTCGGAACGCAGCGCGGCGTCGGGTTCGGTGATTGGCGCTTCGACGTGCGGCGCGGCGGTCATTTCTGCTGCCCTTCGGAGGTGGCGGTGCGGTGCAGTACGGCGCCCGCGCCGACGATGAATCGGATGACCAGGAAGCCCGCCAGCACGATGGCGGTGAGGACGGTGCAGTAGGCGAACGCCACGCCGTACCGGCCGGTGCTGGCGGCGCTCATCACCTGGGAGGTGATGATCTTCGTTTCCGGCGTGACCAGCAGCACGATGGTCGAGACGGAGGTCATGCTCCGGGCGAAGCTGTAGCTCAGCCCGGTCAGCAGCGCAGGGCGAATCAGCGGCAACGTCACCCGACGGAAGGTCTGCAGCGCACTGGCACCCAGATCGGTGGATGCCTCCTCGATGTTGGGATGCAGCTGGGTCAACGCGCCGACCGCGGTGCGCTGCCCCGCCGGCAGACTGCGGATCACGTACGCCAGCACGATCACGACGGCGCCGGCCGCCAGCGAGCTACCGCCGACGAGGCTGGGGAAGACCATCACGTCGCCGACGTACCGGTCCGGGCGGTAGGCCAGCACGAAACCGATGCCGAGCACCGTGCCGGGGACCGCGACCCCCAGCGTGCCGCCCAGGTCCAGCAGCCAGGCGGTGTACCGCAGGTGCCGCACCACCAGCCAGGCCACCATCAGGCCGACGACGCCGGCGATCGGGGTGGCGATGGCGGCGAACAGCAGGGTGTCCAGGACCGCCTCGACGCCGGGGCCGGCCACGACCTCGCGCAGGTAGTCGAGCGTGAGCGTGTTGTCCACGCCGAAGACCTTCGTCACCGAGCCGATGATCACGGTGCTGTAGAGGCTGACGATGACCGCGGCGACCAGGAGGGCGAGGCCGTAGATCGGCCACCGGCTCCACCCGGTGATGAGGTGCACGCTGCCGGACGGCCGGCCGGTGATCGTGGTGCGTACCTTGCGATTGAGCCACCACCGCTGACCGAAGTACATCGCCAGTGACGGCACCAGGAGGATCACGCAGTAGACCGACGCGCTGGTGAGGTCGTACTCGCCGGTGACCGAGAGATAGGCGCGGCTGGCCAGCACGGTGTAGTCGCCGCCCAGCACCAACGGGTTGGCCAGGTCGGCGATCGCCTCCACGAACAGCAGCAGGAAGGGGGCGACCAGGCCGGGCGCCAGCAGCGGCAGGATCACCGTGCGCAGGATGCGCCACCGGCTGGCGCCCAGGTTCATGGCCGCCTCCTCCACCGCCGGGTCGAGGCCCCGCAACATGCCGAGCAGGCCCAGGTAGGCCACCGGGAAGAGCGACATCGACAGGACGAACACCAGCCCGTCCAGGCCGTAGATGTCGTACTCGAGCCCGAAGATGCCGTTGCTGATGACGCCGCGCCGCCCGTACAGCACCACGGTGGCGGTGGCCACCGCGAACGGCGGGCTGACGATCGGCATCATGGCGATGACGTGCAGGATCTTCTTGCCGGGTACGTCGAGCCGGGCCTGCACGAAGGCGAAGAGGAAGCCCAACGCCGTACCGCCGGCTCCGACGAGCGCGCCGAGCACCAGGGTGTTGCGCAGGATGCCGAGGTCGACCGACGAGGTGAAGAACTCCGCGTAGCGCGGCAACGCGTCCGGCGCGAACGCCGTGGCCAGGACCGCGATGAGCGGGACGGCCGCGCCGATCGCCACCAGCAGAACGCAGACGACGATCAGCAGGCGGATCGCCGGGTCGCCACCCCGCCGGCGGCGAGCGCCGGCCGGCGGGGTGGTGGTGGAGGCACGTTCGGGGAGCAGGAGTGTCATGACTTCGGCGCCTGCGCCACTTCAGCGTCGAACCGCTTGTTCAGCGCGGACTTCGCCTGCCCGGCGACCGTCGCGTCGTAGGTCACCATCTTGATGCTCGGCAGCTTGACCACCTTGTCCGAGACCTTCGCGTCCGGATGGGTGGGGAACTGGTACGCCTTGACCGTCGGGCCGATCTCCTGGGCCTCCGTGGTGAGCGCCCAGTCGACGAACTTCTTGCCGCTCACCGGGTTCCGCGCGCCCTTGACCAGCGCGACACCGCCGGTCTCATACCCGGTGCCCTCGGCCGGGAAGCTGACCTGCAGGTCCGGGAAGCCAGCCTCGACGGTCGCGACGCAGTCGTGCGAGAAGATGACACCGACCGCGACCTCACCCCGGGCGGCCATCTGAGCCGGGGCCGAACCGGACTTGGTGTACTGCAGCACGTTCGGGTGCAGCTTGCGCATGTACTCCAGCGACCTGGTCTGGTCGCCGCCCGCGAGCTGGACCTGCGTCCACAGCGCGGTGTACGCGGTGCCGGAGGTGGAGGGGTGCGCCATCCCGATCTCCTTCGCGAGCTTCGGGTTGAGCAGGTCCGCCCAGGACTGCGGCACCGCCACCCCGCGCTCCGCCAGGACCTTGGTGTTGCTGCAGAAGCCGAGCGCGCCGACGTAGACACCGGTCCAGAGACCGGTCGCGTCCTTGTACGCGTCCGGGATGACCGCCGCGTTGGCGGAGACGTACGGTTCGAGCAGTCCCTCGCTACCGGCGGCGGAGTAGCCGTCGGCGGGGCCGCCGTACCAGACGTCGAACTCGGGGCTGCCCTTGCCGGCCTTGATCCGGGCCAGCGCCTCGCCGCTGGAGAGCCGGACGAAGTCGGCCTTGACCCCGGTGGACTTGCTGAACTTCTCGGTGGTCGCCGCGCACCAGTCTTCGGTGGCGCCACAGACCACGTGCACGACGTTGCCGTCGGTCGCGCTGTGGTCACCCCCGGAATCCTGCTTGGCGCAGGCCGCCATGGTCATCGAGGTGAGCATGAGTGTGATCGACAGTGCCGCGAGACGACGCGGGCGCAGGGAAACCACGGATGAGACCTCCGCAAACGGTGGTGGATCGTTGAGATGGCAGTCAAATGTGTCGACCAGATTAGGAGCGCGTGAACGTCACGACGGTGACGACGTCGTGAGCGCAGGTGACAGCACTGTCACCAACGCGGTGCCCCGGCGACACATCGCGGCTGAAAACATGGGTGCGTGAACCAGGGGCCGAGGCAGCGATGACAAGCGTCTGGTGGGGCGTGGTTACGGCGCTGGTCGGTGCCCTCGCCGGGGCTACGGTGTGCGCGCTGGCGCTGCGCCGACGCGGCAGCAGGATGCGTGTCGAGTTGGCCACGCTGGAGCTGACGGTGCAGCGGCGCGCAGACCAGGTCAACGCGCTCAGCCACGAACTACGCACCCCACTCAGCATGATCAAGGGTGCGGTGGACCTGCTCCGCGAAGGCACGCCCGGCCCGCTGACCCCCGCGCAGGAGAAGTTCCTCCGCCTGGTGGACAACCAGTCCACACAGGTGATCGGCCTCTGCGAGAGCCTGCTGTTACAGGCGAAGATCGAGGCCGGCCTGTTCACGCCCCGTCTGGAGAAGGCCGACGTGGCGGTGATCGTCCGTGATGTCATCGCCGGCATGCGGTCGTTGTGCGAGCAGCGCGGCCAACGGATCACGCTGGACACCCCGCAGGTGATGCCGCGTATCCTGGCCGACCCGATGTTGCTGACCCAGGCCATGACCAACCTGCTCTCCAACGCCAGTCGCTTCACCACGACCGGCGGCAGCATCCACGTGCGGGTCATGGTGGTGGACTCCGGGGTCGCCATCTACGTCACCGACGACGGCGCGGGGATGACGCGGGCCGAGCGGGAACGGCTCTTCCAGCGCTTCGCCACGGGTCGGCCACTCGTCGATGGGACCGGCCTCGGCTTGGTGATCACCAAAATCATTGTCGAACTGCACGGAGGCGAGATTCTCGTGCACACCGCATCCACCCGCGGGACGACGTTCCTGCTGACCCTGCCGGGGCACCCATGAGCACCTCCCCGCGGCCCACCGTGCTGGTGGTCGACGACGAACCACAGATGGTGATCATCGTCGAGTTCGCGCTACAGACCCAGGGCTTCGACGTGCTCACCGCCTCCGACGGCGCCACTGCCCTGCACCTGCTGCGATCCCACCGGGTCGATCTGGCCATCCTCGACGTCATGATGCCGACCATGAGCGGCCTGACCCTCTGCCAGCTCATCCGGGCCCGCTCCGAGACGCCCGTTCTGCTGCTCAGCGCCCTCGGCCACCAACAGGACGTCATCGCCGGGTTGGAGCACGGCGCCGACGACTACGTCGTCAAACCGTTCCACCCGCGCGAGGTGGCGCTGCGCGCGCAGGCGCTGATCCGCCGACGGCGCAACCACCCGGGCGTGATCCGGGTCGGCGAGCTCGTCATCGACCCCGCCACCCAGAGCGTGACGCTGAACCAGCAGCGAATCGACCTGCCGTTCACCGAGTTCAAACTCCTGACCCACCTGGCGAGCCGGCGCGGCGTACCGCAGTCCTGGCAGGACCTGCTCCGCACGGTCTGGGGGACGCCGGACATGCTCGGAGGCCGCGACGTGGTGAAGTCGACCGTCTACCGGCTGCGCTCCCGGCTGGCCGCCCTGCCCGGCGGAGCCAACTATCTCTGCACCCTGCGCGGCGTCGGCTACTTCGTGCCGGACATCCCCTCCCCCTGACAGTGTTGTGCGCCAACGCGGCGAAATGCGACTGGAACACTCCCCTCCCGGACAGCACGCCTGGCCCGGGTACGGGCCCTCCGCATCGACCACTACAGGGCCCAGTCATCGGTGCTCGTTCCGGCTGGGGGCCAGTCATTAATGGTGAAGTTTGAGGCGGTGCCGGGTGTTGAATCGGGATAGACAGGCAGCGCTCCGTACGTATCGTGAGCGATCTCCTGCGGAGTGCTGCGGAGGAAGTAGTCCCAATCCGATATCGGATCCGAGAACCACTGGTCGGGATAGGATTCGCCGCTGGTGGACGACTCCGGCCGCGTCTGGGGCCACCCGGGGGGCGCTGCTTGACCAGGCGATGCCGGTGGGTATCCAGTGGGGTCCCAGGTGAGCATCGGCCCGTCATCATGGGGTCGCGTTAGTGAAGCGACGAAATCCGTCATTTCGTCGAGACTGATCGAATTGACGTCATCCCCGGCGCTGCGGCCGAGGCCGGCGGCCATGCTGTCCCGGCCAGGCGGACCCTGCCTGGCAGGCGGCACTGAGGCAGGGGCGGCAGGCCCGGCATCAGACGTTGCTCCCGGCACGGCAGGATCGGCCGCGCCCCCGGAAGGATGCGATGCCCACCACCGCTCACCGTCCGTGCGGACCATGTTCGGTCGGAGCCTCTGCAACCTGTTGAGCGCATCGGTTACCTGTTTCTCCGAGGCGGAGAAGCCGAACCCGCCGCCGAACAACGCCAATGCCCGCGTTCGTATCTCTTTCCACGTGCTCCGCTCACCCTGAAGAGAGATAAGAACCTGCAACATCTGCCACGCGCCCTTATCCATCAGCCTGCTATCGGGTCCACTGGGGCGTGTCGGGGCGACGCGCTCACGGGGTTTCCGCTTGGCGGGCTCTGGACGTTTCCGCACGCCCGTCGCCGGAGGATTGGAAGCGGCGATCGGAAGCGAGTCCAGGCGCCAACTTTGGACCCAAGCAGAATCACGATGAGCGGCGGTTTCGAGAATACGGAAACGGCCGCCACTCCACTTGGGAAGCCAATCTGTGAGTGCACGGAGAGATGTTTTGAGTTGTGTTACGGTAGGAGGTTTTCCAGGAACCGCCGTTCCGAGCGCTTTCTGGAGTTCCGTGGCAGTGAGCCCTTCCCCATTTGCGGTGGCACTGGTCAACTCTGCCAACAGCGCTGCATGGTGAGGTTGCAGGACGGTGCGCTTGTTCTCGAAGGCCACCTTTCCATTCCCGTCGGGGCCTATCGTCACGCTAATGCCGGCAGCGCCAACCCGCTCACCAGCCTCGTCGGGATCGCCACTGACAGTGGTGCCATCACTGGCGATGGGCACCGCAACGGGGTTGGTGGTGCTCGGTCCCTCGCCTGCCCGGGTAGCCGTGCTGGCGCTCGCTGACGATCCGGCGACGGTCGACCCGGCGGAGGTGGATGCTCCTGCGGTGCTGGAGGTGCCAGCAGTGGAGGTGGGGACGCGACGGCGACTTGTCGAACGCGATGATGTGTCATCGTCTGCGTGTGCGCGTGGTGCTCCGCCAGGCAGACGCGGCACCTGCCCAAACTTGATGTAGTGCGCCGTCCACTCCGCCAAAGCACGCGCGTTGGTTGGCGGCGAGGACTTGGCACGTAGTTCAGCGAGACCTAGCTCAACTCGCGCTGCGCTGACCTGTGGATGTTCCAGGGTCCTCAGATGCGCGTTCACCTCACGTCGGAATTCCGGGTCGCCCCTGAACGCCGCGTTCACCAACGCCGGATCCGCCATCTGGGATCGGGGTTGGTACGACTGCGGGGTGGCTGGCTCAGCAGTCACAACCGTGCTGTCCGCCAACGCCGGCCGCAGCCCACGCGACGTCTGGACCAGCACCACTGCCGGCGCTTCGGGATCCTCCTGGTTCTGAAACAGCATCAGGGAACCGTCCGGGCGAACCACCACCACCGAGAGTGGGTGGGACATGGAGACCAGAGCCGGCACGATGTCCGCCGCCTCTGGACCGTCCAGCATCGCGACCAGATCCGCGTCCGCCGGCAACCCGAAGTCCCCCGCAGACAGACCATCGGCAACGATGCGCTCGCGCAGAAAGTCCCGATGATCCCCGACATCGTTCACGCCGGCAGCGTTCAACACCGAGTTCAGATCACCCTCGACCAACAAGGCCGACGGCACCAACCGCCATCCCTGCCAGCGCAGCCGGGTGGTCTGTGCCGCCGTCACCAGGTCCGCGTCCTGCGGCACTCGGGCCTCAGCCGACGACAAGGGACCCTGAGCCCGCAACGGCATCCACGGCATTTCGGTCGGCTTGTTGGCCCGTTCGTCCGGCGCCGACCGGGACACCTCCACCAGTTCGACCCGCAGCCGCCGACCGTTGTCGTCGGATACGACGGAACTGATCTCGTAGCTGGCGCGTGGGTCCAGCGACACCGGCCCCGCCCCCTGGGGCAGCGGTGCCAGCGGGTGCACGACAAGCGTGATGTTGTCATTACCCGGCGTCAGGTCTTGCTCCACCCGAGACGCTCTCGTCGCGGGGAGTTGAACGCGATCGCCCACGATCGGGTCGCCGAGGTCCAGTACCCGGGTGGTGAGGTAGACAGCCGGGCCATCCACGGACGCGACGTGTGGTTCCAGCAACTCAACGAGGAGCGGCGCGTGGGGCTCAGACGCGTCTACGTCGAATTGGCTGCCCGGCCAGATGAGCACGCCGCCAAGCCTGAAGTCGCTCGTCGTGCTCACTGCGGACCACACCTGCAACTCAAGCACCACATGACCCGGTGCGGGGTCCGGCGACACCGCAGCGGCAACCAGCGCGCCCGGCGTCGTGAACACCTCGCCGTGGGCCGGTACGTCGTCGGCACGAATCTGCAGATAAACGGTTCGCCGCTGTGCCCAGTTGTTGTCCTCCTTCACGACGTCGCTGGCGACGTCACCCGCGGCCAATGCGGCCTCATGCAGGGGTGACCGTTGATTGACTACATCATGGAAGACATCTTCTGCTGGCAGATGCAGGAAAATGGAAGCGTTGGCCTGCCGCAACCACCGCGCCTCCCACTGAGGATTGCCGGGCACTCCACCGCGGAACCGTCGGCGTCGGAAATCGGCTTGGCGTTGGCGAACCCGCCTGACATCGAGATATCCGCGAGCCACCGCCAGTTGACGTTGCATGTCGCGGGCATGAGAGTCGACCGCCGTGGGCGGTGTCACGGGCGCCGTCAACTCCGGTGCCGCGGGCACGCCGAGCGCCTGTGCCCTCGCTGCGGCGGCCTGCACCGCCCCAATCACCAGTGCATTGGGGTCAGACAACACACTAGCCGCGGCGTTGGCGATCTCGTCCCTCTCCGCGTCGGACGCACCGACATACCGAGCAGCGATCGCCTCCGCCTGACGCCGCACGTCCCGAGCCCGGTCCGCGCCGTCGGGCATCCAGTCCGAACGAGAGACCATCACCGGCGCCACACCAACCGGCACCCCCAGGTGGCGGCTGAAAGCGTCGGCTACGTTCGACAACCACCAATGCACGTCCCGCCCAAGCGCATGATCACGCACGCCTTCTGACATGTACCGGCCGGAGAGGTCGCTGACCATCCACTGAGCGCGCGCCCGGTCGTAGCGCAACTCACCAGCGACACGGGCCGGACTGACCACGGTCCGGCCCTGATCATCAAACTCGACACTGACCGTCGGGTGCCCAAGGCTGAACTGGTCGCGGGTCACCGTGGGGTCGGCTTCCCGTATTCCGGTCAGAAGCTGCTCGAACGTCGGCTCGGAAAGCAACGCTTCCGGCACCTCGCCACCGACACGAATGACACCGTCCGCGCCAACCGCGAAATTCCAGTACGCCTGCGGGTTGTCACGAACAACCGACGGCGACAGATCAGCCAGCGACGACGAGAAGAACGAATTGACCCGAACCTCACCGCTGGCATCACGCTCCCTCTCCTTCACCAACGCCGGACCCGCCAGGTCGCCGAACCGGAGGTCCAGCTCTGCGTCCCAGGCCTGGGCCCCGACCGAGGCCTGGCTGGGCGGGTCCGACTTCGGCATCGAAAGACTGTCGGCGTCGAGGATGTGATCAGCGATTTGCTGCAGATCCTCGACCACAAACGCGTCGTTACGCCGCTCAAGCGCTCTGCGCGCCTGCACGATCCGAGCTGGGCTCACCGGGTGACGGTGCCGGTCAGCGAGGTACCCGTTCACCAGCCGCACGGTTTCTGAAGACACGCCGAACGCCTCGTCGATCAACCGCGCGTCCGCCATCTGGGACCTCGGCTCATATGACTCTGGCGTGCCCGGCTCGCTGGCGACAACGCTCCGTTCATCCAACGCTGGCCGCAGCCCAGCTGAGGTCTGCACCAGCACCATCTCCGACTGCCGCTCCGGACCCGGATACCGGAAACGCACGAGAGATCCATCTGGACGAATGACCACCAGCGAGAGGTGAGGAAAGGTCAAGAGAAGCAGGGCCGGCAGCAAATTCACCGCTTCCGGACCATCCAGCATCTCCTCGAGGTCGGCGCCTGGCGGCAACCCGAGAGCCTGAGCATGTGCTTGAAGAGCGGGTATGCTCGCCTGAATGACGTCGCTCCAGTCGGTACGGTGCTCCGCTGGGGGCAGGCTCGCGTTCATCACCGAGTTCAGGTAACCACCCTCGACGAGTAGCGCCGAAGGCACCATCCGTAGCCCCTGCGCGCGTAGCCGGGTGGTTTGCGCCTGGGTCACCAGCTTTTCGTCCTGCCACGCCATCGCCTCGGCGGTGGACAATGGCCCGCCTTCTCGCAGCGGCAGCCACGGCATTTCGGTTGGCCGGCCCCATGCGGTGCGCGCCGGCCCGGACACCTCCAACAGCTTGATGACCCATTTCCCCTCAGCTGTCTCGTCCCGCTTGCTTGAGTGCACCTCGTAACTGGCGCGTGGGTCCAGGGACACTGGCTCCCCGTTCAGGGGTGGCGGCGCCAGCGGATGCACGATGAGGGTGACGTTGTCGTTGCCAGGAGCCAGAAGGCTTCTGTCCTGGAGCGCGGACATCCGCGGAAGCTGAATGCGCGTCCCCGGATCGGCCGCCCCGAGAGTCAAGGTCCGGGTGGTGGTGTAAACCGCCGGACCATCCACCGACGCCACACGCGGGCTCGGAATCGCGCCGAGGACCGCTTCATCCGAACCGATCGACTCGATGGTGAAATGGGTATTCGCCCGGATGAGCACCGCATTGTCGATGTCAGCGTGCACGAGGCTCACCGCGTCGCGCACAGCCAGCTTCAGCACCGTGTATCCCGCTACTGGCGTCGGTGACGTGGTCGTGGCGGGCAGCGCACCCGGAAGCGTCAGCACCTCGCCCACGGGCGGCAGCAACCCGAGACTATCGTCGCGCACCTGCAGGTAGACGGTGCCACGGTATTCGGCGCTGTCGGAGCCGGGGAGGCTTTCCACCGCGTCTGTGACGGCATCGCCCGCAGCCAGCGCCCATTCATGCGCAGCCGAACGACTATCGAGTACGTCGTCAGCCACGTCCATGGTGCTTGCTTTGTAGACGAAGGTACGCGCCATGGCGATCGCCTGTTGGTCCGACGTCACCTCGGGCAGGTCTGGCCCGGCGTCGGCGAACAGCTTGTTGCGGATCCGCCGAAGCATCCTGACATCGAGATATCCGTGGGCCATCGCCGATTGCCGTTGCCGACTCCGGGTTAGCTCCTCCTCCGCCGTAGGCACGTTCTCGGGCGCCGCCAACGGCCCGGCCGCACCCACACCAAGTTGCCGTGCCCGCTCCGCCGCGGCCGTCACCGCCGCGTCCACCGACGCGTCGACGTCGAGCAGCACCCCCTCGGCGGCTGCCGCGATCTCCGCTCGGTCATCATTGAATACGTCGTAGCGGGCTGCGATCGCCTGCGCCTGCCGCTTCACGTACCGGATCCGGTCCTCGTTTACGACCTTCAGCTGTTCCGGCGCGGAAGACGGGCCCGTTGCCGGCGGCAGCGCCCGAACCGACGTCCCCAGGCGGCGGCTGAACACGGCGGCGACGTTCGACAACCACCACTGCCGATCCCGATCCAACGCATAGTCACGGACAGACGGGTCCATGTACGCGCTGGAACGGTCACTGACCGTCCACTGACGAGCCTGCTCGTCGTAGGTAAGCTCGCCCGCGAAATAGGCCGGACTGACCACGGCGCGACCCTGATCGTCAAATTCCACACCGACAGCTGAATCACCAGCTCGCAATTGTCTCCGCAGCGCCTCCGGGGTCAGCGTCGGGTCAACCTTCGTCATATCGTCGAGAAGGTCCTCGAACTCCCGGCCGTGGAGCATGTCCTCCGGCATCGAGCCAACGACGGGAGCGGCGACAACGCCGGTACCGGTGCCGGCACCGACCATGAAACGCCAGGACACCTTCGTGTTGCGGAGAATGATCTCATTAAACGACGGACCTGTGACTGGGTTACCGACGGTATCGGCATCCCACCTCGACGCCAGCGCCGGACCCGACAGGTCCCCGAACAGAAACTCCAGCTCCCGAGACCACTCGGCAAGCGTCGCCGCCTCTCTCGGCGGGAGTTGCCGAGGCCCGGCGGAGGAGGACTCATCGCTCTCAGAGCTTCGGTCCGAGTCGGAGTCCGAGTCCGGGCCCGGGTCCGGGCCCGGGTCCGAGTCCGAGTCCGAGTCCGGGCCCGAGTCCGGGTCGTGCCCCGTATCCGTCATGCCGCCGTGGTCAGCGGGGTTCACTGACGTCGATTCCCCTTGCCCCTCGGCTCCGACGTCGGAGTGGTCACCCGCCGGCTCAGGTGGGATCGCCGATCCCTGCGTTTCCGGACCTGGCAGAACAGGCGTCTGCAAAGACGACTGACCGCTGCCGCTGCGCCCGTCGCCGCGAGGGCTACCGTCGGGCAAACTCGGTACCTCGCCGAACGCGATGTAGGACGCTGCCCACTCCGCCAGGATCCGGTGGGTCGTGGCCACCCCCGGGTATGCCTTCTCCATTTCGCGGACGTGCTCGTTCACCACCTGCGGATCCACGGGGTCGTCCCCGAAGTCTCGCAGCACCTTGTTCACGTCCGTGACGAACTCCGCGTTGATGACCACCCCAGCGACAATTGGATCGACCAACCGGCCCGCACCGGGCTCAACCGCCGGGCCCCGCTGCAACATGGTCGGCAACGGATGCGGCAACGGGCGCAGCTGCGACCGCTGCTGCGCGTGTTCCGTCGCATATTCACGAACGCGAGGACCTGCCACGGCGCGTGGGGCAGCAGCGGATCCCTCGGCCGGCGCGGAGGCCGGCGCCCCCGACCATCGCGGGCTACCACCGCGCAGTCCGGGCACTCGGCCATTGCTCGCAATGTAGTACGCGGTCCAGTACGCCAGTTGCGGGTGGTTCGTGGGCACCCATCGTACGGACGCCATTTCTTGAACGCGCTCCGTTACCACCTGCGCGCCTTGGGGGTGGACATTGAATGTCCGGAGCTGCCCGTTCACGTCGGTGACGAAATCGTTGTTGATGACCACGCCACCGACAGCGATAGGCTCGCCCGCTAGGCCGGCCCCGGGCTGAGCCGGCGGGTCCTGCCGGGACATGCTCGGCAGCGGCGGCAGCTGCCGCGCCTGTTGCACGCGCTCGTTATCAGAGCCCGGTAGATGGCGCGAACCCGTCGTCGGGTCACCTGTGGCGGCAGAGCCAGACGCGACTGGCCCGCCAGGCCGAGGAAGTGGCCGCCTAGGTGGATTCGACGATGGCCGCACTACGGGAGCCGGAACTACTGATGGTCGCGTCGTCGGACCAGGAGCGGATCCGGCTGTTCCCGTGGCCGCCTGTGCGGCCGCGTTGCGCCTGCCCCGGAGGCCGCGCAGATGGTCGACGAGTTCGCGTCGATGATTATCTATTTCAGTGGGCGACACCTCTATCTCTCGAAAATTCCGGACCTCGTAAACGGCAGACTTCTCCATTCGCCCGGAATTGTCGTCAAGCCCGGCAAAATCCCTCGCTGATTTGTTCAGTCCGATAGCTGTGCGTTGATCGATGAACGAGTCGGGATTATCAAGAAGCGCGTTGTCGAGGTAATCTTCGATAGTGTGGTACGAGAACGCAGTCAGCGACCTCTGCAAAACCCGTACGTCGCCCCCGTCCTTTCTGCCCATAAACGACTCGTAAACCGCGCCGTTGGCTTCGAAATGTTTAGCGAAGAGGCTTCTGATCTGCGCGGCGTTCGCGTCCAGGAACTGGCGCACCGCGCTGGGCAACTCGGCCCTGACCGAGGAAAGCGGATTCCGCAGACCCACTGCAAGCAGATTCTTGCCGATGCCGATCTTATTATAGGTCGCGCCAATCGCCGCCGCGCCCGCATGTGTGTATGTATGTGTCATCAGAGACCACAGCGCTGACACCCCGGGGACGGACAGATATTTCTCCACGTCACCGGGCGGAACTCCGAGGTACCGAGCCGTCACCGACCGGCCGAACTGCAATCC
Source organism: Micromonospora sp. CPCC 205558 (assembly GCF_036902955.1). NCBI lineage: Bacteria > Bacillati > Actinomycetota > Actinomycetes > Micromonosporales > Micromonosporaceae > Micromonospora > Micromonospora sp. CPCC 205558. The sequence continues at coordinate 13,432 of NZ_JBAKHR010000046.1, read as the reverse complement.
ATGTTCCAGGAGATGCCGTGGAACCGGTCTCCAGGTGCGATCGCCTTCAAGCATCCACTGCACAAAGGCGAGACCATCGTCGAGCGGCACGCCGACGTTCCACTGGACGTAAAGTTGATCGGTCCGGTAGGCCGCGAACAAGCGCGCTCCCCGCCCCTGCTCGGTCACGACCCAACCATCTTCTGGGCGATAGACGTCCTCGATTGGCAGACCTGCTGGCGCGCTCGAGCCGGAGTGGTACAGCGGTGCCGTAGCCGTGCCCGCCAACACCGTCCGATATTCCCGGTAGACATCGGACCACTCCGGCCTACCCACGTCGCCCGATGTGACTTTCGTTGGAGCGGTGATCGTCTCGATAATGGGAAGGTCCTGCCAGGAGCCCTCGCGCATCCTCACCGTAGAGTCATCGACGAATCCATCCTCGTACAGCGATCCGTCGGCGCCCTGAAAGTAGGAGCGTTTGTCCAGGGTTACTTCGAGATCATAATCTCCCTCAACGCCGACACGTGCGCGCCTTCTCGCCAGTACAGCCCCGATCCTCGGCCTTTCCTCATGGGCGAGCACCACAATGGTGTTCTCCTCGCCCTCCAGGCCGATGGCACCGGCCAGAGCATCCAACTCAGACGGCGCGACGTGATCCGACCTCGCCGGCACGTCAATGCCCTCGGTCAGCGGAAGGAAAACCCACTCGTCGAAGCCCTCCGGGACCTGGGCCAGACCCTTCCGCTGCCCATCGAGGAAGACGACCTCACCCTGATGCCGGACCACGTTGATGGCATGCACCGTCGTCGCACTGCCCGGTCTCACAGCACGAACCAACACGATGCCCCGTGCGCCGTCCCCGGCCCGCTCCATCGCCTGCCGGATCGACCCCGGGTCCGTCCGGAAGACCGGCGGCTCGGAATCATCCGACAGGCCCAACTGCTGCCGCTGATAGTTCACCAGATAAGCCTCGGGCTGCCTGGACTCAACCGGAGCCAGGATCCGAGCTGACTCCCGGTAGCTCATGTCCGATACCACCGCGGTCAAGACGCAGTTCGTAACGGACTCGCCCGGATTGACCGAATCAAGCCAGTCGAATGCCTGAAGCGCCGCCGCATCATCCGGAACCGTTGACGTCCCGGCGACGAAGTTGCTCGCCGAGGAGAGTGCTCCCGTGACCGGGTTACCTTGTGCGTCGACCACCAACACCCGTGCCGCTGCCGGAGAATCTGAACGCGCCGGCCGTGCGATCTGTGGGGAGGCTTCGGGCAGGTCGACACGCACGATCCTGCCGTCCGAGGCGTGCTGTATCACGAAGCCGTGCTCACTGCCGTCCGGCCGCGTCGCCTGCACGAACGCCGTACTACCCGGTCCCGCGTTCCGCACCGCCGAGTCGACCGCCGCCCACGAGGGCGTCCTACCCCACCGCTTCGTGCTGGCGAACGCCGCAGGTGCCGACGCCGGTCCGGGCAGCGACGACACTCCCGCCGGGTACAACTCCGCGGCCAGGGCGTCCAGCCGGCTCAGCACAGGCGGGGACGGCACCGTCAGGTTCGTGGTGGAGCCTCCGGGGTGCCCGCTACGGCGCGGGGCGCCAGAGCCACCGAAAGGCGGGCGCGGCGGCAGCAGCAGGTTCCTCGGCATTGCCGGGGGCATGAGCGACCCCAACCGCTGTTCCGCGGGCGCGAGCACCTCGGCGAGGCGCGCCGCGTCTCCGGGGCGCTGACGCAGGTGAGCGAGTACGGCACCGCGGATCGCGTTGACGCGCGGCGCCCGTTGCGGCAGAGGAACCGAGGCCGCACTCCGTACTGCGGCAACGATCGCCCGGCCCGTGGGCGTGGTGACCAAGGTTGCGCGGTACTCGGAGATGCGGTCGGCCCGCCGCGCCACGGCGATCAGCTGCTCCCTGATCGCCGCGTACTCCTCAGGTGTCTGGTTGCCAGCGCCCAGCATCCTCATCTCGATGAGCACCTCAGGCGGGTGAGGCGCCCGGCGATCCAACTGGTGAGGGCCTCCGACGCCGAAGACGGCTTCGGGCGTGAGCCCGGGATCCGTGCCCTGAAGTAGCTGGTCGAGGTAGCGGCCGCCGGACATCGGGCCGATCCCGGGGACGATGTTGAGCCCCACGTCGAAGAGCGGGCTGTCGCGGCTGCGATCCCAGCCCTCGTTCTCCCTGATGTCGTGGGCCAGCGTCGGGAAGGACCGCCGCATCGCGTCTGCGGCCCGGTCGTGGGCCGCAGCGCGATGCGTCGACAGGAATGTCCGCAGGTGAGGCGGCATCCCCTCTCGGACAGCCGGCAACGAGGTGCGCGCGGCGAGCGCCAGATACCCCTTGACGTGGATCGGCCTGTGGTGCCGACTCCTGAACCAGAGAGGAAGCACTCCAGCCTGAGTGAGAGCGAGAGCGAGATTGCCGTAGATCGTGCCGAGGTCGGCGTCGAGCGCCGCGAGCATCTCGACGTCGGCGTTGTCGTGGACGGGGTACCCGAGCGAGGCAGAGTAGAGCCGAGCCATCTCTGCGCCGAAGTGACGCCCCGCGTGGAGCAACGGCACCGATTCCGGCTCACCTCGCACGACCACACCGGGCTCGGGCGCGACGCGGCTCACCGCCAGGGCCGTGTCGAGCACGGGGCCGATCGCGTCGACCGGGACCCCCATCGTCGCCTGCACGTACAGGTTGTCTCCACGGGGGAAGACCGTCGGGTCCGCCGTGGCGGTGAGGTTCGCGTAGCGCGGGTTGACCACGTATTCGGTCCCATGGAAGAGCTGGGCCAGCGTCTCTCCCCGGCTCCCGTTCAGGATGTTCCGGATTCTGAGCCTGTCGACGTCCAGCTCCGACAATGTCCGGCCGGACTCGCCTGCGAGAATCGCGGCGGGGGCCGTGATGGTCTCCGGAACAGGCACCGGGTGTACCTGCGGTCGCTGACCGCGGGGGAAGCTGTTCAGGTTTCCGTGGAAGCGCTGGCCGTCAGAGAGCCAGCCAGCCACGTCGGCGACGACCCGCACGCTGCCGTCCGCGTTTGTCAGCAGCACCTCGCCCTTCGGGACCATGGCGCCGAGGCGTACCTGCTGGTTCTCCTCCTCGTCGCCGTAGCGACCGAACTCGTGATTGATCGGGGCGTCGAGCAACGCCGGCGCCGGCGGGGTCGACTCGGGTTGCGCCCAGGATGTGCCGTCCGGAAGACCTGCCGGGTCCACCACGCGGCCATGGGCGTCGAGCACGATCGCCCACGTTTGTACGGCGCCGTCACCGTGGTCAGGGCCGTGGAGCTTTCGGATGCCCTGACCGTTCGGTTGGGGGTCGACGCCCTGTATGCCTGATGAGGTGTGGTGCCACACCCGTGCGTGACCGGCGGTGTCGTCGCCACGGCTCTCCAGGAGGAGGACGCTCGCGCCGATGCCCTGTCGGTCCAAGGTGTCCCAGAGTGCCTGCGGGTCGTGTACCTGGGCCCAGCCGGGACCTGCGATGAGGCTGGAGCGTACTCCGGCGACTCCGCCGAGGCCGACGGGTAGGTCGTCGGAGGCGTTGGCGACCCAGACGCCGCCCGGGTAGACCCGACGGATGAACCAGTTGACCATGGTCACGCACTCGGCCAGCGACCATTGGCCGGCGTCGCCCGGCTCGCGGACGAGGGCGACGACGTCGTTCACGACGTGGTCGAGGTCTGTCGGGTCGAGCCGTACCGGCGTTGTCCGGTCGTGGGGTGTGAGACCGAAGAGGTCACGAGCGCGCTGCCCCGGGGTACGCGCCTTCCGGTCCGCGTCATCCGTGTCGAAGGCGTCGCCCGCGTCGAATATGACCTCGGAGGCCAACGCGTCGTCGGTGTCGTCCTCGGAATCTGGGGTCAGTTGAGGGCTGGTTCGTGCGGTTCGCGGATCCTCGTCGAACGAGACTGGTTGGCGCAGCGTGCCGTAGGAGTAGCCGAGTTCACGCGACAGCGCTCTGGCGGCGTCTTCGCCGTTGGCGTGGAACTCGGCGGCGACGAGCGTGGTGAACAGGTCGAGGAGCGCGAATTGGCTGATCTGCCGGTCGGTGGGGTCGTGCGTCACCAGCGGACGCTGGTGGTCGATCGCCACCTGGAACCTCGCCCAGGCGATCGCGTCGCGATACGCGTCGGTGTGGTGCCCCACCATGTCGAGGTACGCCCGGGATGACACGAGTTGTTCCCCGTGCGGCCGCCGCAGCCTGACCTGACTCGTCGTGCTGCCGTCCGTCCAATCCAACGCCGAGCCGGTGCTGAGCTCGGCGATGAGGGCATCCGGCGTGGTGACCGACGCATCGACGACGGGGCGCCCGAGCGCGGCACTTACGAAACTCGTCGCGAAGACCACACAGTTACTGTTCAGCAGGTGGTAGTTCGCGTCGGAGCCCTCCGCCGCGAACAGATACGCATCCCTGAGCTGTTGCGCGTTGATGCGGTAGGTGCCAAGAACCCGAGCATGCCGGGCCGACACGTAACGCCCATCATCGTGAATCGCGCCCCTCGCACCGAACATGCCCTCGTTCGGATAGAACCCGAGGGCCACCTGAGTTCCGTCCGGAAGCCGGATCGCGACCACCGCGTGCCCCGGGCTGAACGGTACGTCGTTGGCCAGCACCCGGGACGGTGCGGCCAACAGAACAAGCTCGATGTCGTCCGCCGGGCTGTCGATCTCACGCTCGACATGCTCACGCAACGGCCGAGCATGATCGATGAATCGTTCCACCCATTCCTGGGGCCGAGAGCCGTTCAAGTCGAATTCCGCCCTCGGCGAGGGAAGCAGAGTGAAGCTACGAAGCGTGCCGTAGTTCCGCCCCAGGCGCTGGGACAACCCCACCGCCGCGCTCTCGCCGTTGGCGACGTACTCCGCCGCCACCAGCACGGCGAACGAATCAAGCAAGCCGAACTGGGCCCGCTGGCCGTCGGTGGTGACCTGCCCCGGCCCCACCACCGGACGCTGATGGTCGAGCGCCACCTGGTAACGGCCCCAGGACAGGGCCGCGCTCCCCCGCTCGCCACTCGACACCAAGGAGCCTCTGGCGGACGCCAACCGCCTCGTGTCCGACCCATCCAAACTGGTGACCGGGTTCGCCGCATCGGACCACGTCCGGCTGGAGTGCTGCGTCATCGCCGAGACGAACTCCGGCACCGAGGCGTCCATCGAGGCGTCGGTGATCCGATGACCCACCGCCGCCTTGACGAACCTCCGCACGAACTCCGAGTTGCCCTCCAGCAGCGAGTTCATCCAGAGGTCGGAATTCTCGAAGCTGAACAGGACCGCGTCCGTCAACTGCGCCGGGCTGACCCGGACCGTCGCGAGCACCCTCGACGACGGGTCGAGGAGGGAACTGCCCGAGGGATCCAGACCGAAGCTGACCGGCTGGTCCCGACCCGGCACCCGAACCTCGGCCCACACCCGATCACCGGACGCCATCAACACAAGATCAGCTTCTGGTCGGGCGCTGTCCGCCTCCACGCGCTGCAGATACTCCTGCAGCGGCCGGACCCGCTCCGCCATCAACTCCAGCGCATCACCCGCGTCCCGCATCCGCGTCTGGTGCCCGACAGCGCTCGCGGCGGACCCGGACGACGACGGCGATGACTCGCCGCGCTGCCCACGTACGCCGACGTCGAAGTTGAGCCAGTCCTCGGTGAGACTCCTCGACCCCTCCGGCCTGGCGATGTTCGCGGTCAGGGGCAGGAAATCGATCGTCACCCTGTTGCCGCTGGGCAGACGAGCCGGCTGACCCGTCTGCCCGTCCAGGAAGTACACGGAGCCGCTGGCGTCGCGCACCACGTTGAAAGCGTGGGCCGTCTCCTTCGGAGACTTCCGCACCACCACCAACCCGCGGGCCTCACCCTCCGTGGCTCTGCTGAGAGCCTCCCGCACCGAGGCGATGTCACGGACCCGGTATATCCGCCCCTCGGCGTCATCCGCGATCTTTAGCTGCTGACGCTGATAATTCAGCAGATCCTGGGCGGGCAACGCGCTGGTGCCACTGGCTTGGAACGGCCTGCCCTCCCGCAGGGACATGTCCGTCGCGATAGAGGTGATCACACAGTTCGTCGCGAAGTCGGGCGACCACTCGCGTCTCGGATTCACTTTCCACAGCCACGGGTACGCCGACTCGACATCCGAATCACTCGGATTGCCCTTGATCCTCTTGGTGAGACCGGAGTGCTGCCACCCGTGACCGACCTGTCCCTTACCCCAGTCGGTGGGGCCGGTCATCTCGTACGACTCGGTCGGGTGGGGCAGGGCGCCGCGACCGGTGCGCGCCTGCGCGTCGGTGGTCCGGGTCCGGCGTCGACCGAAGGTGGTTCTGTCCTGCTGGTTGCGGGGGTTGGGCTTGGTCAATCGTCGCGGACGCGGGGATGGGGTTGCAGTCGATCCCGTGGTGGCGGTCGGAAGATTGATGGGCGCGGTGAACGACCAGTAGTGGGAGAGCTTCTGCGGCAAGCCGGGTCGGTTGTGCCGGATGGTGCTGGTGGCTCCGCTTAGGACGTGGGCCAGCTTGCTCGGGTCGGCCAGGACGGTGGGGTTGACCTTCAACGTGTAGGGCGTGCGGTCCTTCTTGCCCTCGTCATCGGGGCGGTGGGTGATGCTGGCGTGCGGCACCGATGAGTCGGCGGTGACAGTGATCGTTGCGGAGATGGATCCTTCGACCCGGACGTGCAGCCGGTCGTCGGCGAGCACGTCGTACCAGATGCGGTTCTTGGTCGGGGGTTGTTCGACCTGGTCGATCGCGGACCAGAGCTGTTCGCGTTGCGTGGTTCGCTCTTTGGTGATCGCATCGCGTGGTGCCGCGGTGGCGGTGTCCTGATCGTTCAGGCGGATGCCGCGCATCTCGTCGAGATGCTGGTTTCCGACGACGTCACGGTTGTGGTGGGTGCGCAGGTTGGCCACCACAGCGTTCCAGCGGGCTGCTGAACCCTGCTGTTCGGTGCGTAGTCCCCGTTCGTCGAGGAGGACGGCGAGTTCGGCGCGGAGCCGGTCAGGGTCGAGGTCCTCGCGAGCGGTGTTACGGGGGTTGGCGGCAGCGTCGAGGTCGGTGAGAATCTCGTTGATTCTGGCCACCGCGGCGCGGTCGGTAGCGGTAAGACGCACGGTGGTGGGGGCCCGACCGGCGGCGTCCTGGCGTCGACCGTCGACGGACTCGGTGCGGCGGGTGAGCATGCGCAGGGGTTCGCCGGTGTGCCCGATGTCAGCGATGCGGGAGCTGATTCGGCGGAAGCCTGCGGTTGCTGACTTCTTGGTGCCGATCACGTACCGCTGCGTCGCGTCGCCGAAGCGGTAGATGATGTTTCCGTTGCGGTCCGGACGCAGGATGTCGACGGGGATGATCTTCTTGTTCTCGGCTACCGCCTGGCCGCCGTATTCGGTGATGTTGCTGACGAAATCGGCGGTGGTCCAGGGCAGCCGGCGGACCTGTTCCTGGGCGGCTTGTTGCCGCACGACCTGCCGGTAGAGGGGTTCGTTGACGCGTACGAAGGTTTCACCGGCGGCGGTCGCGGCCTGCGCGGCAACGCCGGTCAGGATCAGCGCGGGGACGACCGGGCCGCCGGCAAGGAGACCCGCACCTGCGGCAATGCCGTAACCGAGGGTCTGCCCGATCATCGCCGGGATGTGTTTGTAGCCCAGTTGATGGAACCAATAAGCCTCCTTCGGCCGGTTGACGCCCCGGTTGATTTCCTTCTGGTGACGAACCAGGGCGGCGGTCTCGGAGAGCCGACGCCAATGCGGGCGTTGCGACGCGTCGGGCAACGGAAGGAGCTCCACGTCGCGTTTGCCCTCGAGCATCGCATTGATCAGGCGTCTGGTCTCACGCAGCTGGTACTGCGCGTCCCACGCGGCCAACGCGACGGCGTCGCGGAACTCGATATCCTTGGCCAGGCTCCACCCGGCGCCATAGCCGATGCCCCGCAACGCCGCACCGACGACGCTGGTGTTAGCCAGCTCGACCGCGTTACCGACAACATGTGCCAACGTCAGCGACGGGATCTGCGCACCGGTGTGCTGCACACCGACGCGGGTAGCGTTGTGCCACACCCGCGGACTACCATCGGGCACCCCACGATCGATCAGGTCATAGCTTTTTGGCTCGGACGCCGAAGGTTCGGACGCCGAAGGTTCGGACGCCGAAGGTTCGGACGCCGAAGGTTCGGACGACGAAGGTTCGGACGGCCGGAACGTTTCCAAAAACCGCTTCGCCAGCGAACGTCGCCTGTTCAGATCACCGATCTTGTTATTGACTTCCGCCTCAATGGACTTTTCCATCGATTCCAACTCGGCGGCCAAAGCAGTCAACTGTTGACGCGACGTGTCGTCCAGATCGTCTGGCTCACCGCGGCGGTGCGATTCGTTCCACCGCTCATACATCTCCCGGGTGTGGTAATACGCCATCTCAGCCCACATGTTGCGGCGGTGGTCCGGGCTGTGTTTGCGGTAATGATCGAATCTGCCCTTCGCTTCGGCTTCCGGCTGATCGAACAACCAGTCGGAGCCAGCGCCGGCCAGCAGACTCTGCCCGGCCTGCATACCGAGAGCTGCCGCGCCCATCTCCCAGTTCTGCGTCAGAGCACCGGTGATCAACAACGCCGTTGTCGAACTCGTACTCGCGGCGGGGAACCTCTTCGTCAACTGCGGAGTCGGCAAACCAAACCCGGGCGGGTTATACCGGCCCGCTGGGCCACCCTTCGGCGCGACGAGGGTCGCCTTCGGCGGCCCACCGCCTGCGGCGATATTCGCCGCCGCACCATCGGAGTACGCCTGCGTGGCATTGAAAACCGTAGCGCTAGCCGCGCTATTCGCGATCAACCCAGGCGCTCGACCAGCCATCACCCCAGCGGACGCCGTCTGCAGGACCGTGGCCGTCGCCCACCCACGACGCACCACGTGCTCAATCAACGGCGGCTTGTCCGACAACGGACCCTGAACACGGATCCCCTCCCGCCGACGAACCACCGAGGCGACCTGCTGCCGAACGTCCTCACTCAACCCCACACCCTGCTGGCCCTGCTGGCCCTGCTGGTCCTGCTGGGCCTGCTGGTCGCGCTGGGTCTGCTGGGCCTGGTCACGGACGAGCTGCCTGAGCTCGCTGTCGATCCGGGTCCACTCACCATGAACGACCTGGCCGGCCCCCTTCAACCAACCGGTGGACGCCTTCACCCACCGCTTGGCCCTCCGCAACCCGAAACGCCGGCCTTGGAAATACAGCCGACGCACCGCTTCATGCTGCGCCAACAACGACCGCGCCTGGAGATCCTTCACACTGGTCTGGGGAGACCTTCGCTGATACGCCCATCGATTCAACTCACCGGCCACGCCAATCGTGATCGATGCGTCGCTGGCATCACCACGGACCTGCAGTATCGGCCCGTTTTCACCCTCCACAAGGCGCACACTCGTGTGAGTCGGCAGATCCCACTGCCCCGGATCAACCACGTCCACCGGAATCCGCTGAAGATCCCTTTCGACGACTTTCTCCGAGCCCTCCGGTGGCACACCCACCGTCAGCACCTCGCCCTGCAGTTCACCGACCTGCATGATTCCCGGCTGCGCGACGAACCCCCGCACCGCCCGATCCACACTGCCCAACACCTCAGACTTACCGGTCTTGGACCGCACGTGCAGCATCAACTGCCCCGCCACACGCCTGGCCGCCTTCTTGGACCGCACGTCCGGCGTCGACTGCTCCGCCACATCCCTGGGCGTCTTGTCCGAACCCAGGCGGCTCAACACCATCTCACCCCGGTGCGCGCCACCATGCAGATCCCGCAAGGCACCCACCTCACGCAACTGACCCGCCAGGCCCACCAACTCCTTGTGCGGACGCTGCGTCCCGTCCGACACATCCCACAGCTGTGCGGACACCACCCGGAGCTTTTCCCGCTCCGTGTCGTTCGGCGGACGCCGCCACCGGGATGCCCGATTGTCAGCCTCGAACCGACCGGGCTGGGTCCTCGTCCACCCACCCGCGATCACACCAGCACCCGGCGGGGGCGAATCCGAAACGGTCACGCCCAGGTCCGTGACCGGTGCGGGCGGGTCTGTGACCGGCATGACCGGAACCGTGGCCGGGGTGGCAGGAACCGTGGCCGGGGTGACAGGAACCGTGGCCGGGGTGACAGGAACCGTGGCCGGCATGACCGGGACCGTGGCCGGGGTGACAGGAACCGTGGCCGGCACCTTTGGTGGATCGGACGGCGCAGCAGCACTCCGCCGCGATGTGGCCGGGGCGCCGTCGCTCAAGCTCACCGCGGGCGGGGTGGGATCCACGATGACGCCGGATGCGTTGAGCTGACCCAACGTGTCACCAGCGCGGACCACCCGCACCACAGTGCCGGGCCGACGCTGCCACACGGCCGGATCGAGTTCGGTGCGCACCGACGGTCCGCCCTGCACAGTTTCGATCTGCACGAGGCGGCCATCCGCGAGACGCTCGACGAGCACCAGGTTCATCGGCGCGGCCGGAGTCGTCGGGCCAGCGGGCGTCTGAACCCAGACGGGGGTCACCCACCCTGGTCGCAGCTGCTCCAGGTCAGATTTTCCAAGCTTCTGCCAACGCCCACCGACCTGAGTCGCCGTCCCGGATATGTGGGAGGTCAGGCTCCCCGCAGTGTCGGTTACCGTCTCGCCCCGGAGACCAGCCAGAATCGAGTGCACTCGCCCCGCGCTCGTGCTCGCCGACGGACCCGCACTGCGCCGCCGCACCAGCCCTTCATCGAGCACCCCGACCGATGGCGGCACGTCCGAACGCGATGACTCACCCTGCTCCCGCACACCGGCGGGACGAGACTCGTCAACCCCTGGCACCCCACCGACTAGCAGTTCGCTGTGGTCCTCGACCGCGACTCGCCGGGACGACCCCTGCTCACCAGTTGTCGCGGCAAGGGCGTCATCGACCCGGGCGATGAGGTCCGTCAGCGCGGTGTCGGATTGCCCCGGCCGGCCCGCGCTGTTCACCGCGTCACGGAACAGCGTCAACTGTTCACGTGCGTGGACGAGTTGCGCCCACCAGACCGAGCTGTCCGCATCCACGTCCAGGCCGTTGACGGCATCCACCACGCCGGTTGCCGATCCGGCAGCCTGCGACCGCACGTACGGATTACGGGTCTGATCCTGCGGATTGTCGATCCACGGCTGGACGTGGCTGCGGGTGGCCTGATGGAGATCCCCTACCAACTGGTTCCGCTGCTGCGGGTCCAGCACCCGAACCGAACGCCTCGGCTGTGGAATATCGGACGTCAGTGGCAGGAAGTCAATTGTGTGCTCACCCCTGGGCAGACGAGCCGCCCGCCCGGTCTGCCCATCCAGGAAACACACCGTGCCGTCGGCTCGCCGCACCACGTTGAACACATGCGCTGTCTTATCTGTCGGCGTCCGCACCACCACGAAACCCCGCGGATGCGGGAGTCTCCTCCGGCCCGGCGCAGCCGCCTCTTTGGCCGGTGCGCCGGCTTCCTTCATCGCCTCTCGGACCGACCCAAGATCCTTGACCCGATACCTGAGCCCATCGACGTCATCCCGGAGCCCGAGCTGCTGACGCTGATAATTGATCAGATGCTGCAGCAGCAACGCCTCCGTGCCACTCGCCTTATGCCCCACGCCTGCCCGCAACGACATGTCCGTCGCGATCGCGGTAACCACACAATTCGTCCTGAATTCGTCCCCGACATCCCGGCGTCGGCCCCAACCCCACCACTTGTTCCGAGGATTCAGCCCTTGCAACCACGGATACGTCTTCCTGACCTCGGAATCCGAGGGATTGTTGTAAATCGGGACAGCGAACATCGCATCACCCGGTGCGTGACCGACCCGCTCACCGCCGGGCTCCACGCGCACATCCATCGGGTGTGGACCCCGCGCGTACGGCAACGGCCCGAGCCCACTACGCGCCTGCGCATCAACCCGCCGCGAGCCAGATCGCGATGAGTCAGACTGCTGCGAGCGGGCTCGCTGTGGGTCGCGACCCGGCCTGGTCGTGGTCCGACTCCCGCCCACCGAAGCAGCAGAGCCGGTGCCCGGCACACCGGCAAGCGTGCCAGCCATACCCTGACCGGAGACCCCCGGGACCACGCGAGACTGCCTTGGCCCGCGCGAAACCGCCCCCGGGAGATTCGTCACCGGCGTGGCTGTCGGCCCTGACGTTGCCCGACCGGTACTGGCCGGCATCACCACGGGCGATACGCCACCCACCGCGCCAAGGGGAAGTTGACCCAACTGATTCGTGTCGGTGAAGACCACGAACTTCGTGGAAAAGACCGCCGGCGTCTTCTTGACCGGCCCAGACCAACCCGCAAGGTCGAACTCCGTACGGACCGCCGGCTTATTCTGGACTGTCTCGACCTGCACAAACCGGCCATCCTCGAGACGCTCAACGAGGACCACGTCCACCGGTCCGCGCCTGCTCTTCTGCGTCCACACAGCCGTCACCGACCCCGGGCGCAACCGCTCCAAATCACCCACGCTGCCGCTGCGCCAGCCCCCATCCAACTGACGTGCGACCGCCGCCGACACGTCCGAGCCCCGCTCACCAGCGACGCCGGCGCGCTCACCGCGCACCCGCGCCAGCACACCCCGCACCCGCCCCGCGCTCGTACCCGCCAACGCACCCGAGCTACCCGCCCGCACCGATGACGGATCCAGCAACCCCGCCGACCGCCGCGGCACATCCACAGGCGCCGGTACCGACACCCGCGACGGGGACGAGGACTCGGCCGCCCCCGGTGCCCGCACCACATCAGCCACCGCGCCCGCATAACCCGGAACATCCGAGACCACCGCCGGCCCTGCCGCCAACCCGCCAGCCCGAGCACCACCCTGCGACCCAGACTGCGAACCGGACTGCGGGCCACCCTGCGCACTGGTCTGCGCACCCGACTGCGAGCCACTCTGCGTGCCCGACTGGGGGCCACCCTGCGTGCCCGACTGGGGGCCACCCTGCGCACCCGGCGGCATGCTCGTCTGCGGGCCACCCTGCGTGCCAACCTGGGTGGTTGGCGGCATACCAGTCTGCGTGCCGGACTGAAGGCCACCCTGCGTGCCCGACTGCGAAACAACCTGCGTGCCCGACTGGGGGCCAACCTGCGTGCCCGGCGGCATGCCCAACTGAGGGCTGACCTGCGTATCGGTCTGCGTGTCGCCTCTGTCAGCAACGGGCGGAACGCTACCGCTGGTCGTGGGGGTGTCCGTCGACCCGCCCGGGGTTCCGGTGCCATGCAAGCCCGTGCCCGCACCGCCCGTGCCGGTGCCAGCCGCGCCCACACCACCCGTGCCCGCACCGCCCGTGCCGGTGCCAGCCGCGCCCACACCGCCCGTGCCCGCACCGCCCGTGCCGGTGCCAGCCGCGCCCACACCGGCGCCAGCTGCACCGGCGGCTACTCCGGTTCCGGAACCTGTGCCCGCACCCCCGGGATCAACCTCGGAGTACGCCGGTGGCGGCAGCTCGTACGCCGGTGGCGGTGGC
>NZ_JBAKHR010000045.1:0-45448 GCF_036902955.1 Micromonospora sp. CPCC 205558 | reverse complement strand
ACTTCTGGGGTGGGGTGCGCAGACGCCGAGCGGGGTGCCGGTGAATCACCGGCACCCCGCTCGACCCCCGGGATGCTTACGACCGGGACTTGTCCTGCTTCCAGGACAGTGGACCCGGCAGGTCGACCCGGTGCGCCCGCGCCCTGGAGTTCCAGGACCAGCGACCGATCTTGATGCTCCACGAGGAGAAACCGTTCTCGGTGAAGTTCAGGATGAGCGGACCGAACTTCTTGCGCTTGCGAAACATGAGGCCCATCGGAGGACTCCCCTCGTCACCGTTTCCTACCGTGTCGAGATCGAACATTCCCGAACCGGCGAATTCTGAAACCCCCTCGCTGTCCGCCCTGGACGGTGGCCATCGCGTACCTGAATCTCTATCCACCAGATAGGTGTTGCGGCGCGGTAAACGCTGCTCGTGGCGCTTCGTAACATCGGCAGCGATAGAAGTCTCATCTTCTGGAAGGCCGTTGACGCCTCGTTCCGATCCCCGGCAGCATGGGGTCATGTCGCAGCGGGATGAGCTTCTCCTCACCGCTCGTGTGCACGTCGACCTGGTCCGGCACGCGAGCGCGCTCTGTTGAGCTGACCGGTCCATCCGGCTCGGCCCCAGCGCCGCACTCCCACCGCCCGCCCGCTCAACGCGGAGCAGCGTGCCCGCACGCCCTCATCCGGGCGTCCCCGCTCCCATCGTGGACAGATCAGGAGACTCCTCATGTCCCCACCCCGTCATGCCGTTCTGCGTACCCTCGCCGCCGCTGCCGCGCTGGTCGTGCTCACCGCCACCGCCGGCTGCGGCGGCGACGCCGCAGCCGGCGGCGCGCAGGCCGGCGAGCTGCGCTACCAGGGCTCGGTCGGTCAGGTCACCCTCCCCGAACTCGCCGCCGACCTCGGTTACCTCGGCGACGTCAAGCTCAAGTGGATCGGCAACGTCACCGGTGGCCCGCAGGACATCCAGGCCACCGCCACCGGGCAGAGCGACTTCGGTGGCGCGTTCAACGGCGCGATCGTCAAGCTCGCCGCCGCCAACGCACCGATCACCGCCGTGGTCAGCTACTACGGCTCGGACGCGCAGACCTTTCAGGGCTACTACGTGCTCGACGACAGCCCGATCCGCAGCCCCCGCGACCTGATCGGCAGGAAGGTCGGCATGAACACCCTCGGCGCGCACGCCGAGGCCGTGCTCAAGACCTGGCTCTCTCGCGGCGGTCTCACCCCCGCCGAGATCAAACAGGTCGAGCTGGTCGCCCTGCCACCGGTCAACACCGAGCAGTCGCTGCGTCAGCGACAGATCGACGTCGCGGTGCTCGGTGGGGTGATCCGGGACAAGGCGGTCGCCAGCGGTGGCATCCGCACCATCTTCACCGACTACGAGCTGCTCGGCGCCTTCAGCGGCGGCACCTACGTCTTCCGCGACGACTTCATCAAGCGCAACCCGGAGACGGTCAAGGCGTTCGTCACCGGGGTCGGCAAGGCCATCGAGTGGGCCCGCACCCAACCCCGGGAAACCGTGGTCGCCCGGATGCGGGACATCATCGGCAACCGGGGCCGCAACGAGGACCCGTCGCTGGTCGCGTACTGGAAGAGCAGCGGTGTCGCCGGCCGCGGCGGGGTGATCGACGAGCAGGAGTTCGGCACCTGGATCGACTGGCTCGCCGCCGAGGGCGAGCTCAAGGGCGACCGTCCGAAGCCAGACGACATCTACACCAACCGGTTCAACCCCTTCGTGGACGGTGGCAGCGCGTGAGCACCGACAAGATTCTCTTCGATCGGGTGAGCAAGACCTTCGGAGTCCGCGCCAGGCGGCGTGGCGGCGCCGGCGCGGTCACCGCGCTGGACGAGGTGACCCTCGGGGTACGCCCCGGCGAGTTCCTGGTCGTCGTCGGCCCCAGCGGCTGCGGCAAGTCCACCCTGCTCGACCTGCTCGGCGGGCTCACCGAGCCGACCGGTGGGCAGGTGCTCGTCGACGGTCGGCCGGTCACCGGTCCCGGCCTGGACCGGGGCATCGTCTTCCAGCAGTACGCGCTGCTGCCCTGGCGCACCGCCGCCGGCAACGTCGCGTTCGGTCTGGAGGCCAAGGGCGTGCCCCGGGCCGAACGCGCCGCCCTGATCGAGCACCACCTCGACCTGGTGGGCCTGCGCGGGTTCGCCGACCGCTACCCGCACGAGCTGTCCGGCGGGATGAAGCAACGGGTGGCCATCGCCCGCAGCCTCGCGTACGACCCGGACGTGCTGCTGATGGACGAGCCGTTCGCCGCCCTGGACGCGCAGACCCGCGACTCGTTGCAGGACGAGCTGGTGCGGATCTGGGCCCGCACCGGCAAGACGGTCGTGTTCATCACCCACGGCATCGACGAGGCCGTCTACCTGGGTCAGCGAGTGGCGGTGCTCACGTCCCGCCCCGGGCGGCTCAAACAGGTGATCGACATCGACCTCGGCGACCGGGACGCGGTCGAGGACGTCCGCTCCACCGACGCGTTCCGCCACCACCGCCACCAGATCTGGACCCTGCTGCGCGACGAGGTGCGGGCCGCCCAGGCGGCCGAGGGCACCGGCGTCCGCCACACCGAGGAGGCCCGCGTTGGTTGACATCGCCGAACGTCCCACCCGACTCGCCCGCCCACCCACCGTGCCCCCAGCAACGGCCGACCGTGCCACTCCCGGTCGTGCCAGTCGGCTGCTCGGCATCGGCGCGAAGGTGGTGCACCGCAGCGTCGCGGTCGCCGCGCTGGCCGCGATCTGGGAGGGCGCACCGAGGCTCGGGCTGGTGGACCGGGTCTTCCTGCCCCCGCTGTCGGAGGTGCTGGTGGCCTGGTGGGAGCTGCTGCGCAGCGGGCAGCTCGCCGAGCACGTGGGCGCGAGCCTCACCCGGTCGCTGGCCGGGCTCGGCCTGGCGGTGCTCACCGCCATCCCGCTCGGGTTGCTGATCGGCTGGTACCGGCCGCTCGCCGAGTTGCTCAGCCCGCTGCTGGAGGTCTTCCGCAACACCGCCGCGCTGGCCCTGCTGCCGGTGTTCGTGCTCATCCTCGGCCTGGGGGAGACTTCCAAGATCGCACTGGTGCTGTACGCGTGCTCCTGGCCGATCCTGCTGAACACCATCGCCGGGGTGAAGGGCGTCGACCCGCTGCTGATCCGGTCGGCCCGCTCGATGGGGCTCAACCACCTGCGGCTGTTCCAGAAGGTGATTCTGCCGGCCGCCGTGCCGACCATCTTCACCGGCGTCCGGCTGGCCGGGGCGTACTCGATCCTGGTGCTGGTGGCCGCCGAGATGGTCGGCGCGAAGGCGGGGCTCGGCTACCTCATCAACTACGCGCAGTACAACTTCGCGATCGCCGACATGTACTCGGGGATCATCACGATCTCCGCCATCGGCCTGGTCGTCAACCAACTCCTCGTCGCCCTCGAACGTCGCTTCTCCACCTGGCGCGTCGACGTCACTGCCGGATAGGACGGACACCAATGACCCGTACCCTGCACCTCAACGCGTTCCTGATGGGCGTCGGCCACCACGAGGCGGCCTGGCGGCACCCCCGCACCGACCCGCGTCGGGTCACCGACGTGCGGCACTTTCAGGAGCTGGCCCGCATCGCCGAACGCGGCACCCTCGACTCCCTCTTCCTCGCCGACGGTCTCTCGGTCGGGCCGAACCCCCGACACAACATCCAGGCCGTCTTCGAGCCACTGACCCTGCTCGCGTCGCTCGCCGCGGTGACCGAACACATCGGTCTCATCGCGACGGTCTCCACCACCTACAACGAGCCGTTCCACGTCGCCCGCAAGTTCGCCTCGCTGGATCACCTCAGCGGCGGCCGGGCCGGCTGGAACATCGTCACCTCCGCCCAGGAGCGGGAGGCGGTCAACTTCAACCGGGACAGCCACCCGGCGCACGCCGACCGGTACCGGCGGGCCGCCGAGTTCGTCGACGTGGCGGTCAAGCTCTGGGACAGCTGGGAGGACGACGCGCTGGTCTTCGACGCTGCGGCCGGGGTGTTCGCCGACACCGACCGGGTGCACGAGGTGGCGCACCGCGGGCCGGAGTTCCAGGTCCGTGGCCCGCTGAACATCCCCCGCGGGCCGCAGGGCCGACCGCTGCTGGTGCAGGCCGGATCGTCGCCGGACGGGATCGCCTTCGCCGCCCGCTACGCCGAGGCGGTCTTCACCGCGCAGCAGACCCTCGCCGACGGGCAGGGTTTCTACGCCGAGTTGCGTCGGCAGGTCGCCGCCGCCGGCCGGGACCCGGACCTGGTGAAGATCCTGCCCGGCATCGCGCCGGTGCTCGGTGGCACCGAGGCCGAGGCGCAGGCGCTCGCCACCGAGCTGGAGGAGCTGATCGTCCCCGACTACGCCCTGGCCCAGCTCTCCGGGATGCTCGGCATCGACCTGACCGGCCTGCCGCTGGACGGGCCGCTGCCGGAGTTGCCGGCCGCCGGCACCGTGCAGGCCCACCAGAGTCGCTACCAGCTCGTCACCGAGTTGGCCCGCCGGGAACAGCTCACCGTCCGGCAACTGATCGGCCGGCTCGGCGGCGGCCGGGGTCACCGGGTCGTCGCCGGTACGCCGGAGCAGGTCGCCGACCAGATCGAGCTGTGGTTCACCCAGGGTGCCGCCGACGGGTTCAACATCATGCCGCCGCACCTGCCCGGCGGGCTCGCCGACTTCGTCGACCACGTGGTGCCGGTGCTGCGCTCCCGTGGGTTGTTCCGCACCGAGTACACCGGTCGGACGCTGCGCGAGCACTACGGGCTGCCCCGACCGGCCAGCGCGTACGCCGCGTCGGCCCTGGTGCCGGCGTGACCACCGTGGAGCGGCCCTCGGCGGACATCGCCGAGCTGCGACCGGTGAACGCGGACCTGTTCCGCGCCCTGCTGCGCCGGCAGGCCAGCAGCGTCACCGTGGTCACCGCGGTCGCCCGCGCCACCGACCCGGCCTGCCTGGGTGGGATCGGCGCGCCCATCCGGGCGGGGTTCACCGCGACCTCGTTCACGTCGGTGTCGCTGGACCCGCCGCTCGTCTCGTTCTGCCTCGGGACGGCGTCGTCGAGCTGGCCGGTGCTGGCCCGCGCCGAGCACGTCGCCGTGCACCTGCTCAGCGCCGGGCAGCGGGAGGCCGCCACGGTCTTCGCCACCAGCGGCATCGACCGGTTCGCCGCCTACCCGGACTGGACGGCCGGGCCGTTCGGGCTGCCGTTGCTCGGCGGGGTGCTGGCCCGGCTGCTCTGCCGGGTGGTGCACCGGGTTCCGGCCGGCGACCACACGCTGGTGATCGCCGAACCGCTGGCGCTCGGCGACGGCGGCGACGGCCCGCCGCTCGTGCACCACCGGGGTGGCTACACCACCGCCGGTTCGCCGACGTGACGGCACCGACCGCACCGGACCTGCTCGCGTTGGACCGGGCCGCCCAGGACCTGCTGTTCCGGGCGGCCCGCACGGCCAGCACGTTCACCGACGAGCCGGTCACCGACGCCCAGGTCGCGGCGATCCACGACCTGATCCGGTACGGGCCGACCGCGTACAACGGCCAGCCGCTGCGGGTGCTGCTGCTGCGCTCGCCGGAGTCCCGGGCCCGGCTGCTGCCGTACGTCTCGTCGAGCAACCGGGCGAAGACGGCCAGCGCGCCACTGGTTGCGGTGCTCGCCGCCGACGTGGACTTCCACGAACGGCTACCCGAGCTGTACCCGCACCGGCCGCAGGCCCGCGACTGGCTCAGCGATCGCGCGGGCCGCGCCGAGCAGGCCCGCTTCAGCGCGACCCTCCAGATCGGCTACCTGCTGGTGGGCGTACGCGCCGCCGGGCTGGCCGCCGGCCCGATGGCCGGGTTCGACGCGGTCGGGGTGACCCGCGAGTTCTTCCCCGACGGCCGGCACGAGGCGCTGCTGCTGCTCAACCTGGGCCACCCCGGCCCGGACGCCTGGGCGGAGCGGCTGCCCCGACTCAGCACCGGGGAGGTGGTGTGGACGCTGTGAGCCGACCCACGGTCAGCGCGGCTCCCACGCGTCGGGCAGCGCGGTGAGTTTGCGGACGTGCGCGGGCAGTCGACCACTGACGATCTCGGCGAGGCTCACCTCGTCGACGACCCGTCGCACGGCAGCGCGCACCGCCACCCACAGGCCGGGCAGGTTCTCCGCCGAGCCTTCGTACCTTGTCTCCTCGGGGCGCAGCCCGCGTACCCCGGCCAGTGGGCCCTCCACGGCGCGCAGCACCGCGCCGACGGTCACCTCGCGTGGTGGGCGCGCCAGGGTGTAGCCGCCCTCGGCGCCGCGTTGGGCGCGGACGATGCCGGCCCGGCGCAGATCCGCCAGGACCGCTTCCAGGAACTTGCGGGGCATGTCCTGCTCCGCGGCGATGGCCTGGGTGGACAGCAGCGAAGGGTACGCGGTGGCGAGGCTCAACGCCGCCCGTACCGCGTAGTCGCCGCGCGCGGAGATCTGCACCCTGCCATCATGCCCGGCCGGTGACGCCCGGCCCTGCGGTGGGCGGCCCGGGTCTCGTGGCGTGCCCGCCGTTGGCGGATTCGCCGGGGGCGCCGGGGCGGAATCTGCCGCCGTTGGCACCGGTCGACTCGGCCGGCGGTCGAGGTCGAACCACCCGACCGGCCGGCGGTTGGTCCCGTGCGGCCCGGAACGCGCCGGGGCTGACCCCCACCTCGCGGGTGAAGAAGCGGCCGAAGTTCGTCGGTTCGGAGAAGCCGAGCTGCCGGCCGATCTCGGCGATCGGCTGGTCCGTCGTGGCGAGTAACCGGCCGGCCTGCAACGCGACCCGCTCGTCGATCACCTGCTTGGCGCTGCGACCGGTGACCGCCAGGCAGGCCCGGGTCAGGGTCCGCACCGAGCAGCCGAGCTCCACCGCGTAGTCCTCCACCCGCCGGGTGTGCGGATAGCCGTGCTCCACCTCGCGGTGGAACCGGTGGAACGTCTCGTCCTCGGGCCGGGCCGGCGACCGGTCGGCGTGGGCCAGAGCCAGCCGCAGCAGCAGCACGGCCAGTTGGTGCCGGAGCAGCACCCGCGTGGTGGGACCGTCGGGGTGCCGCCGACAGTCCACCGCCAATTGGCTCACCTCGCTGATCACCGCGTCCTCGTCCTCGCCGGCCAACTGCCGCCAGGTCGCGGCAGTGGTCAGGTCGACGTCGAAGTCGCGCAGCGCCCCGGGATCCCAGGCGACCACTGTGGCGTCGAACTGGGGGCCGGCGCAGCGCAGCACCTGACCGGGGCGCACCCGCAGCAGCGTGCCGGGCCGGCACGCCAGCAGATGAAAGTCGAGTTCCGCGTCGCCGTGCCCACGCGTGGTGAGAATCAACAGCTCCCGCTCGACGATCACCGGCCGACGCCAGCCCGGATCACCGGCAAGATCGGCCAGCGCGAACGTGGCTATCTCGTCGGCTACGGGAGACGCCGTTCCGATCGATGGCGCGGGGGAGGGATCGGTGGAGACCATCGCCTGCGACGGTAGCCCGAACCGCAGGTCACCGCATCCCCGTCCACGTTCGTGCCGGAATCCGCGGTGCGCACCGGGCTTGTCCCGGTCCTGGCGGCCAGGCTACGTTACCCGGCGGTAGCGCCATCGGTCCGCGGCCCACCCGGCACCCGCCGGACACCCGACCGAGCGGCGGCCCCCGCCGACTCGCGATGGGATGGGCATGACGCAGCTGTTCTCGGTCGAAGGTAAGACGGTCCTGGTCACCGGCGGGTCGCGGGGGATCGGGCTGATGATCGCCCAGGGCTTCGTCCGGGCCGGCGCACACGTGATCATTTCGTCGCGCAAGGCGGACGCCTGCGCGGCGGTCGCCTCCACCCTCTCCGCCGAGGGTCGCTGCGAGGCCATCCCCGCCGACCTCAGCGGCGACGCCGGCGCCGAGACGCTGGCCGCCGCCGTGCGCGAGCGTTTCGGCCGCCTCGACGTGCTGGTCAACAACGCCGGCGCGACCTGGGGAGCACCGCTGGAGGACTACCCCGAGGCCGCGTTCGACAAGCTCTGGGCGGTCAACGTCAAGGCCGTCTTCCGGCTCACCACCGCGCTGCTGCCGGCGCTGCGCGCCGCCGCCAGCGCCGACGACCCGGCCCGCGTGATCAACATCGGGTCGATCGACGGCATCCGCGTGCCATCCATGGAGGTGTACGCGTACTCGGCCACCAAGGCGGCAGTGCACATGCTCACCCGCAGCCTCGCCCACCAACTCGCCGGTGAGCAGATCACCGTCAACGCGATCGCGCCCGGTCCGTTCGAGAGCAAGATGATGGCGTTCGCGCTCGACGACCCGGCCAGCCGGGCCGCCATCGAGCAGCAGGTGCCGCTGGGCCGCATCGGGCGCCCCGAGGACATGGCCGGCACGGCCATCTACCTCTCGTCGCGCGCCGGCGCGTACCTCACCGGCGCGGTCATTCCCGTCGACGGCGGCATCACCACGCACGGCTGAGCACCGGCCGACCCGGGGCGCGCTGTCCGCGTACTCCCAGGGTGTGTGCCGGGGCCGCGCGGACTCGGCAGATCCGCGCGGCCCCGGTGTGGCCGGTGTTGCCCGTTCGGGCGGTCAGCGACCAGCGAGCAGCCGGTTCACCGCCGTGTCGACGTCCAGGTGCTCGGCCTCACGGCCGCGCGGGACGACGACGTAGGTCCGTCGAAGGAAACGCACCAGGACGCTGCGCGGCACCTCGAAGAGGGCGTTGCCGTCCGGTGACGAGAGGGCCAGCGCGACGAAGTCGCCGCGCGGTGTGGCCCAGGGCCAGACCCGCACATCCCCGATGCCGGCCGGCTCGTCCAGGCCGGTGACCAGTAGTTCGCGAGCGAACGACCAACTCACCGCCTCGCCCCCGGCCGATTCGGCATGGAACAGGACATGGACCGCATACGGGTCAGCAGGGTCGTAACGCAGACTGGCACGCACCGGCAAGGCGGTGGCGTCAGGTGCGACGAGCCTTAGCGACGTCTCGACCTCTACGGTCGTCGGTCGGATGACACTCATGGACGTTCTCCCCCCGGCACCGCTGCGGAACGCGCGTGTCCCGCTTTTCCCATACTCAGGTGCTACTCCTGGCTACGCTCCGCCATACGCTGACTTCACCCAGTGGTGGGAAGGGGGACGGAAAGGCCGCGTGAATGTGAGCATTCATGTAGAATTTCCGGTTCTGCCCAGTGCGTGATCCCGCCCGGTATCGGGTGGCTCAGTCGTCGACTTACTCCGGTAACGTCCAGTCGGCCGTTGCAGTGACGGGCCCGAGCGACACTGGGGGGTGAAATGGTGACGAAGCAATCCTCAGTGGATGCGGCGGCGGCGCCCGGCCCGCCGAAAGTCGCGGTCCGAGCAGCCGAAAAGCGGGGGTACGGAGTGCCGATGGAGCAGCCCGAACGGGCCGGTCGGCCGGCGTCCGACGCCGGTCGTTCCGGTGGCGATGGCACCGGTCGCGGCGGCGACGGCGGTGCCGGTCGCGGTGGCGGCACCGGGACTGGTCGCGACGCCGGTGCCGGTGGTGGTGGAATCGCCGTGCAGGACCCGCCGCGCCGCCCCCGCTGGCGCGAGCGGATCTCACTGACCCTCGACCTCATCCGCGCCAACCCCACCGGTCGGATCGCACTCAAGATCTTCATCGCGATCGCCGGGGCGCTGGTGGTGACCATCGGCATCGCCCTCATCCCGCTTCCCGGGCCGGGCTGGCTGCTGGTGATCGCCGGCCTGGGCATCTGGGCCGTCGAATACCACTGGGCGCGACGGCTGCTCGCCTTCACCCGCCGCCACGTCCACGGATGGACGCGCTGGGTGACGAGACAGTCGCTGGTGGTGCGAACCGTGCTCGGTGTTGTCGGCCTGGTCTTCGTGGCCACGGTGGTCTGGCTGTCCCTCAAGTACAGCCTCGGCATCGACGTGGTGGCCGAGGCGATGCAGTACCTCGCGACGCACTGACCCCGGATTTCCGGTCCGGTTCCACGATCGGGTAGAGTCAGTGGCGCTGAGGGCGATTAGCTCAGTGGGAGAGCGCTTCGTTCACACCGAAGAGGTCGCTGGTTCGATACCAGCATCGCCCACTCTCAGTTTGTGCAGGTCAGAAGCCCGTTGCCGGAGTAGACGGTAACGGGCTTTGCTGTATGTGCTGCTTACATTGGGAGCAGATTGGGAGCAGCGTGGCTGGTTCTGGGGCCGGACTGCCATTAACCCGCCTGGCTGCGTGGCCTGATGCGACCCCGAGTGGGACTGCTGGCTGGTTGAGGAACTGGCCCTACCGCTCCCGGTGCCCACCTCACGAGGACATGCCCCCAGGCTATGGCTCGCGGGCTGACTGGTGGCCGTCCGTCCGGTGATCCGCCCATTCGCCGGTCCACATCGCGAGGTCGTATACCCAACGCTCGGTGCTCTGCCGGGACTTCGCAGCCCACTTCATCGCGTTGCTTGTCGCGAAGTCGTCGAGGACCTGATGGTCAGTCGCTGTCCATGCGGGAACCTGCGCTAACCACTCTTCCGCCTGTTTGGCGCTGTGGCCGCTACCGATCAGCCATGGGACGAGCAGCGCGAGTTCGACCCATGCGGCGGCCTTGGTTGTCCACGCCCAGTCGACGATGCGTAGGCCGACCGGTGTCACGATCAGGTTGGTCGGGTTGAGGTCGCAGTGGATAAGTGTCTCGCCCTCCATGGCAGGGTGCGTGAACCCGAGTCGGGCTGCCGGGGTGAACCACGTCTGGTCGGGTGCCGGCGACTCTTGGAGTGCTGTCAGGGTGGCTAGGAGCAGGTCGAGGTCGCTGCTGCCGGGTGACAAGTCGGGGTGGTGACCGGGAAGGTGCTCGGTCCCCACCACCAGCCAGCCATCGGATTCGAACTGCCACAGGACTGCGGGCGGGTGCCGGCGCTCGTGATGAGCCAGGAGCTTCGTGCCGTCCACGCTGGAAAGGAATCGGAGGCTGTAGGGCGAACCGGAGTTCCTGGGGTTGCACTGGAACTTCTCGCGGCCTGGCAGGAGGAAGACCCGGAGCCGTACGTCGACCGCTCTTCAATTACGAGCGGGTGGCGCAGACCCTGGATGATGGCATCTCGCGGACGCTCACGGCTGAGGTGGGCGCGCCTGATGCTGGTCAGCCGACGCTGGTCCAACGACGGCGAGCTGTGGTTGTGAGCTGGGGCAGTCTCGGCGCGCCGAGTTGACCGAGGTTTGCGATATCACAAAGATGGCAAACATGACATCTGTGGCGGCGGTGCCGGACGTACTCCGGGCCATCAGGGCTAATCTTGAGCTCACCCAGACGGAGCTCGCGGAACGACTCGGCGTGTCGTATGCGACCGTCAACCGTTGGGAGGGCGGCGACGGCAGCACCAAGCCCCAAAAGGTCAAGCTGGCGAGCATCCTGGCGCTGGCTGAGGAGGCTGGCATCGACTTCGCCGACCCTGGTGATTCCGCCATTGTCAAGTCGGGGCGGCGTAGTCGCGCGGCCAAGGGCGACACCAAGACGACCAAGCCCATGGAGCAGATGCTCTGGGACGCCGCCTGTTCTATCCGTGGTGAGAAGGACGCGGCCAAGTTCAAGGACTACCTCCTGCCGTTGCTCTTCCTGAAGCGTCTATCCGACGTCTTCGACGACGAAATCTCCCGCCTGGCCGACGAGTTCGGTGACCGCGAGGTTGCGCTGGAGATCGTGGAGGAGGACAAGGAGTTGCTGCGCTTCTACCTCCCGAAGGAGGCGCGTTGGAGTGTGATCTCCGGGCGTGAGTCGTACGACTGGCCCCCGGACGATCGCGGCCGTTCGACAACTCCAAAGGACATCGGGGAGCACCTGACCAAGGCGGTCCGTGCCGTGGTCCGCTACAACCCGAGCCTCAGTGGGGTCATCGACGTCGTCGACTTCGCTGCCGAACGAAACGGCGAGCGTGACATCAACCCGGCCAAGCTGCGGGGGGTGGTCGAGGCGTTCTCCGACCCGCGCTACCGTCTCGGCCTGGCCGACGTGCAGCCCGACTTCCTCGGGCGCGCCTACGAGTACCTGCTGCGGAAGTTCGCTGAGGGATCGGGCCAGTCGGCAGGCGAATTCTTCACGCCGACCGAGGTGGGCTTCCTCATGGCGCGCATCCTTCGTCCGCGGCCGGGCGAGACCTGCCACGACTACGCCTGCGGCTCTGGTGGCCTACTGATCAAGCTGCAGCTCATTGCCCGTGAGCTTGACCCGACGAGCAAGGTGCCGCTCAAGATGTTCGGCCAGGAGCTCCAGGCTGAAAGCTACGCCGTGGTGCGGATGAACACGATCATCCATGACATGGACGTCGACCTGCAGCGGGGCGACACCATGATCAACCCGAAGTTCCGGGATTCCGTCGGCGGTCTCCAGCAGTTCGACATCGTCGTCGCCAATCCGATGTGGAATCAGACTTTCTCGCCCGACATCCTCGAGGACGACCCCTATGACCGCTTCGCCAAGGCGGGTGGCGTCACCTCCGGCAAGGGCGACTGGCCATGGCTCCAGCACACCCTGGCGGTCATGAACGACGGCGGCCGAGCTGCCGTGGTCCTTGATACCGGCGCGATGACGCGCGGGTCGGGATCAAAGAATGACGACAAGGAGCGCAACATCCGTAAGTGGTTCGTGGACCGGGATTTCATCGAGGGTGTCGTCCTGCTGCCCGATAACCTCTTCTACAACACCAGCGCTGCAGGAATCATCGTCATCCTCAACAAGCGCAAGCCGGCCACCCGCAAGGGAAAGGTCCTCATGCTCAACGCCAGCCGACGCTTCACGAAGGGGCGGCCGAAGAACTTCCTCGACAGTGCCGATGTGGTCGAACTGGCTCGCATTTACCAGGCGGCCGAACCTGTCGAGGGCGAGTTCGCTGTCGTCGAGGCCGCCGAGTTGGTGAACGCCGACTACAACCTGAGCCCGTCACGCTGGATTGCACGAGCTGCGGATGTCGAGAAGCGTTCGATCCCGGAGCTCCTGGACAATCTTCGAACTCTCGACCAGCAGCTAACAGCGCTCAACGCCATCGTCTATAGCCTCGTGAAGCAGGTGGCGAAGTGACCACCGAGTGGGTGGAGCAGCCGTTCATCGAGGTCGCTGACTACGGCGTCGGCAGGACACCCGCGCGCGCGAACGCAGCTTTCTGGGCAGCGACGGAGGAGCCCACACCGTGGGTCACCATCTCAGACATGCCCGCCTACGGCGTGGTGGCATCGACCAAGGAGAGCATCAGTGGGGAGGCGTTCGACCGGGTCTTTGGTGGCTCCGTAACACCGGCGGGCACCCTGATCATGAGCTTCAAGCTGACGATCGGTCGGATCGCGACGCTTGGTATCCCGGCGGTGCACAACGAGGCAATCATCTCGATATACCCGAAGCCCGGCATGGACCAGCGTTTCCTCGGGTATTACTTGTCGCAAGTCGACTACACGCAGTTTCAAGACCGGCAGATCAAGGGAAACACGCTCAACAAGTCAAAGATCGACCGCATCCCTGTACCAGTGCCGCCCGAGGGTGAGCAAAAGGCTATCGCCGACGTCCTGGATGCGGTCCGCGACCTGATCGCGCTCGAACAAGATGCAGTCACTGTCACCCGTCGGCTGATCCGCTCAATCGGTCAAGTGGTCCTCTCGACGGAGGAGGGCAGGCAGCTCGACGACTGGATGTACGAGCGCATCGGCGATCGACACGATGTCTCCTCTGGCGGTACGCCTTCTCGGTCGGTGCCCGTGTACTGGAACGGCGGGACCATCCCGTGGGTCAAGACGACCGAAGTCAACTACTCGGTCATCACCGATACCTCTGAGCGCATCACTCAGCGGGGTCTCGATGAGTCGGCGGCGAAGATCCTTCCGGCTGGCACCGTGGTTCTGGCCATGTACGGCCAGGGAGTCACGCGCGGCAAGGTCGCCATCCTGGGTATAGACGCTGCGACGAACCAGGCGTGCGCCGCGATCCAGGCGAACGATGACGCGGTCGAAGGGCGCTTCCTCTACCAGTACCTGGCGTTCAAGTACGAGGAGCTGCGGCGGTTGGCTCATGGCGGACAGCAGCAGAACCTCAACCTCGACATCGTTCGCGACTTCCCGATTGCGTACCCCGCAAGCAAGGAAACGCAGATCGAGATCGCAGAGGTGTTCGAGGCCCTAGACCGCAAGTTGAATCTCCACAAATCCCGGCTGCGCGCGCTAGAAGTTCTCTTCGAGACCGTCCTCGCACAGCTCATGTCGGGCGAGGTGCGTGTCAATGACCTCGAAGAAGCGGACCTTGGTGTGCAGCGCGAGCTAGAGGAGGCGACCGCATGACCACTCTCAAGATCAGCGAGGCGCGCACCGCGCAGTTCCCTATGGTCGCTCACGCCCATGGGGTCGGCTGGAACATCGTTGAGCCGGTGGATGCAGAGGTGCTCCGGCGCGGACGCGAGAACATGCTCCTCACGTCGGTGCTGGAGGACAAGCTGCTGGAGTTCAACCCGTGGCTGACGCCTGACCAGGCGCGCTCCATCGTCGAGACCATCGAGGCGCTGCCGGCCACCATCGAGGGCAACTGGGAAATCTTGCGCTGGATGCGCGGCGAGCACAAGTGGTACGACGAGAACGAGAAGCTCAGCCGTTCGGTCCAGCTCATCGACTTCGAGTGCCCGGATAACAACGAGCTTCAGGCCACCTGGGAATGGAAAATCGAGCCGGTCGCGCGCAAGGGCAACCGTGCCGACGTCATCTTCGTGGTCAACGGCCTCCCGGCAGCCATCGTGGAGCACAAGAGCCCGACCTCGGGTGATGCCTTGTCCCGTGGCGTCACCCAGCTGCGCCGCTACGAGCAGGAGACGCCCGAGCTGCTCGCTCAGACCCAGCTCTACAACGTCACCCACATGCTGGGCTACTGGTACGGCGTCACCTGGAACGTCTCGCGGCGCTTCATCTTCAAGTGGAAGTACGCCGAGGACGAGAGCTACAAGAGCGCCGTCGAGGCCTTCTTCGAGCCGCATGCGTTCCTGCGAACCCTCAAGGACTGGATCCTCTTCTACGTTGAGGACTCCGAGACCCGGAAGTCGGTTCTCCGCGAGCACCAGCGCAAGGCCGTCGATAAGGTCGTCGCTCGCTGCGCCGACCCGACAAAAAATCGCGGCCTCATCTGGCACACCCAGGGGTCGGGCAAGACCTTCACGCTCCTGACCGCTGCCCGCCAGATCCTTGAGGACAAGGCACGCTTCGCCAACGCAACGGTCATCCTCGTCGTGGACCGCAACGAGCTGGAGGGCCAGCTCAAGGGCTGGGTGGAGCGGCTGCTCGGTGAGATGCAGGCGAGTGACATCGCCGTGCGTCGTGCGGACAGCAAGGCCGACCTGCAGGACATCTTCGACTCGGACTTTCGGGGCCTGGTGGTCTCGATGATCCACAAGTTCGAGGAGATCAAGGCCAACTCTTCGACGCGGGACAACATCTACGTCTTCATTGACGAGGCGCACCGGTCGGTGGCCGCCGACCTCGGCACCTACCTGATGGCCGCCGTCCAGAACGCGACGATCATCGGCTTCACGGGTACGCCGGTCGGCGACAGCAAGGCGGGCTCAGGTTCGTTCAAGATTTTCGGCCGCGACGACGAGGACGGCTTCCTCGACAAGTACTCGATCATTGAGTCGATCGAGGACGAGACGACCCTTCCGATCCGTTACAAGCTCGCCCCGTCGAGCATGCGCCTGCCAGCCAAGGACCTCGAAGAGCAGTTCTATGCTCTGGCCGGCGAGGAGGACATCACCGACGTCGACGAGCTCAACAAGGTGCTGGAGCGGGCGGTCAACCTGCGGGCGTTCCTCGGAGCAGAGGACCGGGTCGACCGGGTCGCTGAGTTTGTCGCCGGGCACTTCAAGGAAAACGTCCTGCCGCTCGGCTACAAGGCGTTCGTGGTGGCTGTCGACCGCGAAACCTGCGCCAAGTACAAGGTGGCTCTTGATCGCTACCTGCCGCCGGAGTGGTCGGAGGTCGTCTACTCCAAAAACGTCAACGACGTCGTCGACCGCCCTGTCGTGGCCGAGCTCCAGATCTCTGAGACGCGCGAGGAGGAGGTCCGCAAGTTCTTCAAGAAACCGGGCCAGGAGCCCAAGATCCTCATCGTCACCGACAAGCTCCTGACCGGCTATGACGCCCCGGTGCTCTACGTCATGTACCTGGACAAGCCGATGCGCAACCACGTGCTGCTCCAGTCGCTGGCTCGGGTCAACCGTCCGTACATCGATAACCAGAACGTCAGCAAGAAGGTTGGCCTGGTCGTCGACTTCGTCAGCGTCCTCGAAAACATGAAGAAGGCGCTGACGATCGACGCCGGTGCGGTCAAGGGTGCGCTCGAGGATCTCGACATCCTCATGGTCGACCTGCACCAGAAGGTCGGCGCAGCCGCGGCCGAGTACCTGCAGGCCGACGGTAGCCAAACCCCCGACGCTCAGCTCGAAGCGGCGGTCTTCGGTCGGTTCATCGACCCGGCGGCTCGCAAGGTTTTCTACGACGCCTACAAGGACATCGAGACGCTCTGGGAAATCCTGTCGCCCGACCCTGGCCTGCGTGACCACATCCGGACCTACAAGGACCTGTCCAAGCTCTACGCGGCGGTGCGCGCCAACTACACCGATTCCGGTAGCTTCCTTGGCGACCTGGAGCACAAGACGCGCAAGCTCATACAGGACAGCGCCACCCAGGACGGGCTCGGTCGCTTCTCCAAGGTCGTCGACTTCGACGTCGAGACGCTGGAGCAGCTCAAGAGCGAAGCGGGTCCGGACGAGGGTAAGGTGTACAACCTTCTCCGTGGTCTCCGGAAGGAGATGGAGGAGGACCCGGCTGGCGCCGTGGTGCTGCAGAGCATAAAGGAGCGGGCAGACCGGGTCATGCAGAACCTCGAGGACCGCAAGATCAACGGCATCGCCGCCATGGTCCAGCTGGAGGCGCTTGTCCAGGAGAAGGCCAGGGCGAAGAAGAAGGCCAAGGAGAGCGGCCTCACCGATCTTGGCTTTGCCATCTACTGGGTGATCGCTCAGGACGAGGGTGCCAAGAAGGCGTCGTTCGACTCGATGACTGCCTCGCGGGAGATCGAGACAGCGCTCGGCAAGTTCCCAAACTGGCGGGAGAACCCTGACGAGAAGCGTCGTCTCCGAGCTGGCCTCTACAAGCCGCTCCTGGCGCTCGGCAAGGAGGAACGGGCGGCCGTCATCGAGCGGATCATGCAGGTTCTGGAGCTGGCGAGCTGATGGTCACCAAGTCGTCGCTCTACCCCGAGCAGCAGCTTCGCCGTCGGGCGATGGCATGGGCTGTCAAGCTCAAGGTCAACCCGGAGCAGGTCCAGATTAGGCGCCTACCGGGCAAGTGGGGGTCGTGCGCGCCCGATGGCGTCGTGACCCTTGCGGAGGATCTCGCTACTGAGGCCGAGGACTTCCAGGACTACGTCATCGTTCACGAGCTGCTGCACCTCAAGTACCGCGACCACGGCAAGCAGTTCAAAGCGATGATGAACGCCCTCGTACCCAACTGGCGGGATCTGGAGCAGAGCAGCAAGCATTCAACGGAACGGCAAATGGATCGGCGAGGTGAAGGCGCATGACCACGGTGGTGTGTCCGGCCTGACCTGCCGGGCGTTGTGCCTCGTGAGGAGGGTGCCGTGATGACCGCGACATTGAACGACCGGACCGGACCTAGGAAGCGGCCCGAGCCGTCGGCTGAGGCGAAGGCCGCCGCCGAGCTGGTCCGGGCCGCGACGGAACTGACCGGCCCGGACGGGCTGGTCAAGCAACTGACCAAGAGGGTCATGGAGACGGCGCTGAACGAGGAGATGACCGAATACCCTCGCGCTGTAGTTCCTGGGCTTGAGTTCTGGGATCAGCGGGGCGCGAGGGCATCGCGGCGGGCGGGCGAGGCTCGTCGCGGTCGTCCGGGGGCGGCACGGTTTCGTCCAAGGTCACGTGTGACACGGCGCAGGGTCGGCCACGGTGCGGTTCGTGAGGCCATCGCACGGGTCAAGCGCCTAGGCCTCTGGCCTGCGAGCCACCTGCAGCGTTGACGGTGTCCAGGGGTTGAGGGCCCGACGTAGGGGTGCGGCGCATCGGGGTGACGGCCGGGCCGTCGGGCAGCCGGATGGGTACCTGCGGGGTGTAGCCGTAGCGGGCGTAGACGTCTTGGCGCTCGCCGGTGGCGTCGGTCCACGAGGGCAGGTCGACGTGGTCGAGTCTGTCGCGGTGGTGGGCGAGCATCGCCGCGCCGATGCCTTGCCGCTGTGCGGCGGGCGCGACTGCGAGGAACGCCAGGTGGTAGTGCGGTTCGGTGGGCCGGCGCGCGCTGAGCAGCCCGTCGAGGATCTCGAACCGCTCAGCATGGTCGCCGGCCGCGTCGGCGAGGCGGCTGCGGTAGTTCGCTGGTGGTGGGATGCTGCGGTAGCGGTGGAAGCCGACTGCGGCGGCGTTGAGGTCGTCGGTGACGTGGGTGTCGCCGTAGAACATGGCGTGTTCCACCCAGATCACCGCCACCTCGGCGAGGATGCGGCGCCGGTGGGTCGCCTCGGGCACCAGCCAGGCGGCCAGCGGGTCGGGGTGCAGGGCGTCGGCGATGAGCCCGGCGACCTTGTCCTTGTCGGTCCAGCGGGCGGCGCGGATGCGAGCAGTGACGTCCATGAGAGTCCCTTCACAGGTCGGAAGCGGATGGGAGTTGCCGTCTAGATCGGCGGCGCGGTGTCAGGGCGTGTTGGTGGTGCTCGTGCGGGTGTGGATGGTGAACAGCAGGTAGTCCTCGACGTCGCCGGTGCGGGGGTGGCCGCGCTGTGATGGCGTGAAGTGGGCGCGTTCGTAGGCGAGGACCTCGCCGGTGCGGGGGTGCAGGATGAGCAGGCCGCGGGTGGTGCCGTCGTCGCCGGTGGCGCTGATGCCGGCACCGGTGCGCCCGGCGCGGGTCTCGTACCGCGGGGTGGTAGGTGAGCCCGTTGGTGTGGCTCAACAGGGTGAGGATCGCGGTGCGGGCGTCGCGGTTGGGTGTGGGCCATGACGTCAGGCTGGCGATGGCGTGCAGGACTGCCGGTGCGCCGAGGAACGGCGGCGAGATGCTGCTGATCTGTGCGGTGAGGCGGTGGTGTCGACGGCGATGGGGCCGATGGTTCCGTCGAGCGTGCCCGGCTGGTAGGTCTCGTCGGTGGTGGGTTGTGGGCCGGGCGGGTGGCGCAGGCTGACGGCCCGTCCGGAGCCGTTGTCGGCTCGCCAGTGCCGCTCTTCGAAGACCACGACGGTGCTGGTCGCGCGTCCTGCGTCGATCTGGGTGTCGGCGGCCCATTGCCGTATCAGCACGAACGAGAACCGTCCTGGGACGTCGCAGTGCGCGTCGGCGGCGACCTGGGGGAGCACGTGGTTGGCTGGCCGCGGTGCGGGTAGGGCGGTGGGTGGCGTCGCAGCGGTCCGTGCGGCGAGGGCGCGCAGTTCGGCGGCGGTCAGTAGCGCGGGGATCTCGCACGGTGGGGTACTTGTTCGGGCGGGTGAGGTGACCTGCCAGCGGCTGCTCTGCGGTGCGGGGGTGTGCGTGGCGGCCCATCCGGGCACGAGGGCGGCAGCGGCGAGCAGGGATAGCGCGGACAGCGCGGCAGCGATCCTGACGGCGGGCCGCCGATGCCAGTGGGCCGGCAGATTCGTGGGCGTCGAGGGTGGGTGAGGTGGGTGAATCACGGTCGATGGCTCCGGGAGTCTGTGGCGGGGGGTCAGCGGTATGCGGCGGTGGCGAGGTCACCGACCGCGGCGTCGACCGCGGCGGTGATGTCGCGTACGGGCCGGTAGTGCTGCTCGGCGATGGCCCGCAGCTGGGCGGCGACGGCGTTGGTGTCGTCGAGGTAGAGGTGGGTGGCGAGGCCGAGGACGGCGACGAGGCCGGCGAGGGCGGCGCTGTGGTTGTCCGGCGGCTCCCGGCCTGCGGCGAGATACCGCAGCCTGGATCGGGCCACGACCGCCCATTTGGTGTCGGTGGCGAGGTAGACGTCGGTGCGGGCGAGCCCGCCGAGCCGGCGGCGGCTGGTGCGGTGCAGGATCCCGCCGGCGTGCAGGCCGGCGCGGGTGCGTTCGTACAGGTCCTCGGCGAACCATGTCAGCCATCCCCGCAGGGTCGGGGCGGGGTTGGCGCGTACTGAGGCGATAGCGGCGTCGGCGACCAGGTCGCCGACGGGCCGATCGAGGCGGAGCCGGATCCGCCGGTCGGCGGCCGGGCGGGTGCCATCGTCTGGGTCGTCGAGCGTAATCCGCCCGGCCAGGAAGAGGTCGGTCAGGACCGCGCCGGCCATGCCGAGGGCGAGGGCTTGGCGGTGGATGTGGGGTTGGCCGGTGTCGTCGTTGTGGCCGAGCAGGAACAACTCGTCCCGCAACGGCAGCTGGGGAATCGACGCGGTCATCTCGGCAGCTCCTACCGCAGCCCGGCCGCACGCT
Source organism: Micromonospora sp. CPCC 205558 (assembly GCF_036902955.1). NCBI lineage: Bacteria > Bacillati > Actinomycetota > Actinomycetes > Micromonosporales > Micromonosporaceae > Micromonospora > Micromonospora sp. CPCC 205558. The sequence goes on along the minus strand of NZ_JBAKHR010000045.1, from coordinate 25,096 downwards.
GGCGCAGCCGGGCGTGCACTCCCGTGTAGGCGGCGCTCGGGTGCGGAAGCAGCGCCTTGTCGACGGCGGCCAGGACCGTGTAGTTCGGGTCGCACACGTTGCCGATCGGTGCCCTGCCGGCCTGCGAGATCAGTTGGTAGGCGTCGAGTTCTTCCAAACCGGTGAGCGTGCTGGTCCAGCCGACCAGGTCGCGGTGGGCGATCCGGTAGGCGTCCTCCAGGGGCCGGGCGCAGCCGACCGACATGATCGACGTGTCGGTCTCCAGTCGGGGCCACACCGTCCGGGTGCCCTTGATGACCTCGATGACCAGGGTGGTGGTCGTGGCGATCTCCACCCCGACCCCGCAGGCCTCACCCTCGCCCTGGCGTGCGTGTCCGTCGCCGAGGGCGAGCATCGCCCCGTGCACGTTCACCCCCAGATAGAGGGTGGCCCCGGCGCGCACCTGCGGGGTATCCAGGTTTCCGCCGTGGGAGTCAGGGACGATCGTGGATCGGGCCTCGAACCCGCCAGGAGCGACCCCGATCGTGCCGATCATCGGGTCCAGCGGCAGCTTCACCCAGTGGTCGCTGGCCGTGGCGTGGAATCCGACCGTGCCGGCGTGCCGGTCGATGTCGTACACCCACACCCGCTCCTGCAGCGGTTCTTGCAGCGTCGCGGTATGGGCGGTGGAGGTCAGCGCCCCGAAGTGCGGGAACGTCGAGGACACACCCCAGCCCCGGGCGGGGACGATCGAGGCGAGATGGATGGCGAGGGTGTCACCGGGCTCGGCGTTCTCGACGAAGAACGGCCCGGACACCGGATTCAGGTAGGGCATGCGGCACACCTGCGACGGCAGGTCCGCCGGACCGCGCACGAGGCCGCCGAAGCAGTCCTCGGTGTGCACCTGCAGCACGTCGCCGGAGCGGACGTGGGCCACCGGCATCCGCCCGCCGAAGGTGTAGGCCAACTCGTCGCGGGCCGGCCGGTAGGTGATCGTGTCCATGGCGGTCACACCCGTTCCACGTGGCGGGCCTGCGGCTGCGCGGGCGCCAAACCAGACAGCGCGGGCCGGCGGCCGGACAGGTAGAGGCCGGCGAGAATGACCATGCCGAGGGCGAGCCAGGCCAGGCCGAGGCGCTGCGCGGCGATGTTGGCGTTGATCACCACGTAGGCGAGGATCGCGAACCCGATACCGGGCATGACTAGATGCGCCCACCAGTTGCCGCTGCGCCGGCGGATGAGGTGGTGCACCACTACGGAGACGTGCAGGACAAGGAAGGCGACCATCGCCCCGAAGTTGATCAGCGACGACAGCAGCGTGATCCCGTCGGTGCGGGTGGCCATGTACAGGCCGAGCACCAGGGACACGAGGCCGGTGAGCAGGGTCGCGTTGATCGGCACGTTCCGGCGGATCGACACCTTCGCCAAGAAGGCGGGCAGTTGCCGGTCCCGGGCCATCGCGTACAGCAGGCGTGAGGTGGCGACCTGGGCGACCATCGAGTTCGGCAGGCCCCACGCGATCGCCGTCGCCACCGCGCACAGGGTCGCCAACCAGCCCCCGCCGGCCACGGCTGCGGCGTCGTAGAAGGCGGTGCCGTTCACGTCGCCCTCCGTGCGGAGGGTGCCGGGGTTCGGGACGAGCATCGCGGCCAGCCACGTCTGAGCGATGAACAGCACGCCGGCCAGGACGAGCACGGCGGCCATCGCCCGGCCGATCTGCCGGGAACCGCCCTTGGTCTCCTCGGCCAACATGCTGATCCCGTCGAAGCCGAGGAAGGACAACACCGCGATCGACACCGCACCCGCCACCAGGGACCAGGTGAACGTGTCGGCGTTGTAGAAGGCGTCCCAACTGAACCGGCCCCTACCCGAGGCGAGAGCCCAACCGGCGACCGCGAGGAAGACCGCCAGGACGATCAACTCACCGATCAGCATCACGCGGGTCACCATCGCGGTCATGCGGATGCCGACCGAGTTGACGACCGTGTTGACCGCGACGAACCCGAGCAGCCACAACCACACCGGCACCACGGGCACGGTGGCGTGCATCGCCACCGACGCCACCAGATACAGCAGACCCGGCACGAGCACGTAGTCCAGCAGGATCACCCAGCCGGCCAGGAAACCGACCGGCGCGCTGATGCCCCGGCCGGCGTAGTTGTAGACGCTGCCCGACATCGGGAACGCCTTAACCATCTGCGCGTACGAGAACGCGGTGAACACCAACGCCACCACACCGACCGCGTACGCCAGAGCCACCATGCCGCCGGAGCCGGCGTACACGCTGCCGAAGATCGCCATCGGCGCGATCGGCACCATGTACACCAGCCCGTACGCGACCAAGTCTCGAAGCTGAAGCTGGCGGCTCAGTTCCTGTCGATACCCATATCGGGATAGGTCATTCTGGAGACTCATCACACTCCTCAAATATTTGCGCCCTGGCCAATCTCGCGCTTGCAGCTAAACCGTCAGCGAAGGCAACTACCTAGTCGCTCCTAAATGGCTGCTAATGATTTCGACCAGCAGGCGGATCGGTGCCTCAGCAACGAGATTTGCTCACCGAGACAGATGAGTCGATAGCGTTGATGCGGACACAGGGTGTTGTCCGCATGCAACTGTCCGCGTAGCGTTCGACCACGTATGGTCAGACCCTTCCGGATGCGGCAGTGACGGACACACAGCACCCAGGAGTACCGGTGGCACAAACTCCACGACGGCTGACCCCGCATCGATCGGCGCTGCATGGATTCGGTGCCGCGCTTCGGCAGTGGCGCGAGCGCCGCGGGCTGTCTCAGCGTGCTCTAGGCAGGCTGGTGCACGTTAGTGGGGACCTCATCGGCAAAGTGGAGAAGGCCGAACGTTGGCCGTCCTCCCGCTTCGTTGAGTCGTGTGAGGGCGCACTGCAGACAGATGGCGAGCTGGCCCGTTTCCTGTCAGACCTCGAGAGTGAGCGTCGCCTCACCAGCGTCGGCTACCGCTTGGTCGACGGCGCGGAGGGCCAACTCCGGGCCTCCATCGATCATCCCGACAAGCCCGACCTGCTCCGTTCGTGGCACGAGCAGCTCGCCGGTCTGGCCATTGCCGGAAACCGCACCGGATACGCCGGGATGGCGTCCACCGCCCATGCACAGATCAGCGTCGCCGCCGCCATCGGGCGGCGGAGCCGTTCAGCCGACCGCCGAGACGTACTCATCGCGCAGGCACTGTGGGCGGAGTTCCTCAGCTGGATCGATGAGCAGAGTGACGCCGCCGAGGCTGACGCCTGGTTGCGGCGCGCGCAGCAGCACGCCGTCGAAGCTAACGCGCCGACGCTGACAAGCTACGTCCTGATGAGGCAGAGCCAACGCGCCCTTGAGCGCTTCGACCCGCGTAATGCCATCGCCTTAGCGCAGCGGGCGCTGGAGGAGGTTCGGTTACCCGGCCGTATCCGCGCACTACTGCTGATCCGCCAGGCCCAGGCCTACGCGATGGGAGGTGACCAGAACGCCTGCGCAGCCAGCATCGACAAGGCACACAGGGTCGCCGGCAGCGACGACTGGGGTTCGGAGCTGCCGATCGATGTAGGCGTCCACTGCGATTCGGTGTACGTGGCTGCTCACGAAGCGCAATGCCGTCTTCTCCTCGGTCAACCGGCGGCTGCAGCCAATCTCTATGAGCAGCTCCTGCGCCATTGGCCAGCTCAGTGGCGCGTCGACGAGGCCCTTTGGCGGTCGGCCCTGTCCAGCGCCTACGTCAGCATTGGCGATATCGAGCGCGCGGCGACCGAGGCCGCCAACGCCCTGGCGTTGGCTACAGGCACCTCTTCCGCGCGGGCTTTGCGCTGGTTGAACCCGACGGCGGTGGCCCTTCGACAGCAGCAAGCCGTTCCAGAGGCGGCGGCCTTCGTGCTCGCCTATCGGCAGACGACCCTCGAAGCATGTAACCATTAGTCCGTGGATCTGATCACCACGGCGACGAGCACCGACGAGTCCGAGCTTGGGGCGTCCGTCGCGGTCCTCCCAGTCGGGAGTTTCGAGCAACACGGCGCTTACCTGCCGCTGCTGACGGACACCATCGTGGCATGCGCGATCGCGAAGGCCGTCGCCGAGCGCTACGGCCTCTTTTTGTTGCCGCCGGTCACGATCTCCTGTTCCCATGAGCACGCGGGGTGGCGTGGAACGGTCAGTATCAGCGCCACCACCCTCGCCGCCGTGGTCGTTGATATCGCCGGCTCCCTGCAAAAATCGGGCATCGATCAGCTCGCTGTGATCAACGGCCATGGAGGGAACTACGCGCTTGCCAACGTCGTTCAGGAAGCCAATGTCGCTGGACCGAGGATGACTCTGTTTCCCGCTCGGGCCGACTGGGACGACGCGCGAGTTGCCGCCGGCCTGCACAGCACAGCTCATCAGGACATGCATGCTGGTGAGCTCGAGGTTTCGCTGCTTCTGCACGTTGCGCCCGAGGTGGTTCGTGATGGCTTCCAGCATGCCGACCACCTAGCGGACGACCGACGTCACCTCCTCACGCGGGGCATGAGTGGCTACACCAGCAGCGGCGTCATCGGTCTGCCGTCCCACGCCACTGCTGCCAAGGGCGAAGCCGTACTTGAAGAACTTGTTCGCTCCTTCGCCGACCATTACGGCCTTCTGCCGGGCGCCAAAACATGATCAAAAATGATGCTGGACGAGAGCGGTTGTCCGCGTCGGCATGGCCGCGGGAGCGATCGGGCGGAGGCAATTTGTGGGGTGATCCGGGGGAGGGACAAGGCGCTCGGACGTAGAGTCGGCCACGTCTAGACACTCACACCGGCCCAAGGATTAGCCCCTGCAGGTGGTTGCGCCGGTGTCCCGCCGACGGCTGACGAGCCCGCCGTCGTCCGGCCCGCCGGAAGTTGTTCGAGGAGGATTCGTGAGGCTGGGCGACAGGGTCGCTGAAGTGTCGGTGGACGACGCCGTCCGCGCCTCGGTGAGCTACGACCAACTGCTTACCGGTGATCGCGGCCTGTTTTGGCTGGAGACTCGCCCCGACGCTGGCGGGGGTACGACGGTGACACAGTGGCGGCCCGGCGAGGGCACGCGTGATGTAAGTCCGAAGGGCTTTGATGTCGCCAGCGGCGTTCACGCGTACGGTGGCGGATCGTTTGCTGTCGTACAGGAGACGTTGTGGTGCGTCGGCGGAGATGGCCTCTACCGGAGCCGTCGTCGCGACGATCAACTCGAATTGATCGTCCCTGGATCCTTCGGTGACCTGACGGTCGGCGACGGCGAGTTGCTGGCTGTGCGGGAGTCGGGTCAGGGTGACGAACTCGTCGCGGTGTCACTCACCGCTGCTCCGAAGGTTCGGACTCTCGTCTCGTCCCCGGGGTTTCTCGGTGCCCCTCGGCCAGGTCCGGGTTGGTTGGCCTGGACTGCGTGGAGTGAGCGCGACATGCCGTGGGACGCCTGTGAAATATGGGTGGCGTCCTACTCGCCAGGTGGTCAGGTCGGCGGCGCAGTGAGACTGGCCGGCGGTCCGGAGGAGTCTGCGGTGGAGCCGCAGTGGGGACCCGACGGGGCGTTGTACTTCGTGTCGGACCGCAGTGGCTGGTGGAACCTCTACCGGTGGGACGGCCACCGGGTGGAGGCGGTGGCGCCGATCGCGGGTGAGTGCGCTGCGGAGCCGTGGGAGCTGGGATACGCGTCGTATGGCTTCCTCGACGACGGCCGGATCGTCGTGGCGGTGCAGGAGGGGCCGCGACACCGCCTCGTCGTTATCGAGCCCGACGGCACTATCCGCCCGGTCGACCTTCCGTACACGTCGATCAAGCCGTACCTGGCCGTTCGAGGGACGACGGTGGCGTTGATCGGATCGTCGCCGACTGCGGCCCCGCAGGTCGCGCTCGTGGACCTGGCGGGCACCGACCCTGAGGTAGAGGTGCTTGCCAGGCCGGAGCACGCCGGACTCGACGGGGCGGGCGTTTCGACGCCGACGGAGCTGCGCGTTCGAGTGGCCAGTGGTCGGGAGGTGCTTGCCCTGGTGTATCCGCCGACGGGTGCGGCGGCGGACTGGCAGGCGTCGGTGATCGTTCGGGCGCATCCGGGGCCTACCGCGTCCTGCCTGCTGCGACTGGATTGGCAGGCGCAGTTCTTGACCAGTCGCGGGTTCGCCGTCGTTGATGTCGACTACCTCGGTAGCACCGGTTACGGCCGGGTGTTCCGGGAATCGCTGTACGGCCTATGGGGTCTGGACGACGTCGATGACTGCGCGGCGGTGGCGGTACACCTGCTGGCGACGGGGCGGGCGGTGCCGGGGCAGGTGTTCATCCGTGGTGCCAGCGCGGGCGGCTATACCGCGTTGCACGCGGTGGCACAGGACGGCCCGTTCGCCGCTGCCACGGCCGTGTCGGCGATCGTGGATCCTGACCGGTGGGCGCAGACGGTGCCCCGATTCCAGCGGGCGCACGCGATGCGGCTGCGAGGTGGTGCCGGCCGGGTCCGTGCCGCTGCTGTCCAACGGCCGGTGCTGCTCATTCATGGCACCGCCGACGAGGTCGCCGTAGTCGAGGACGTCCGCGACCTTGCCGAGGAGTTGACGTCTCTCGGTATGGCGCCCGAGGTGTTGCTTCTTGCTGATGTCGGCCACTACGTGGCGTCGTCCCATAGAGCGGGCGCGGCGCTGGAGGCGGAGCTGGCTCACTACCGCTCGGTGATGGCGGATGCCGCCAACCATCAACGGGGTTACACAGAGGCCAGCGGTAGTCGGTGACGCACATACTCGTTGAACTCGCGGACCTCCGGCTCGCACCGGTAGGGCTCGAGGTCTGCCTGTACCTCGACGATGCGCTGCAGGCAGCGGTGTGAGGTGGTTCGTGCGGCGTGGTCGACTGCCTCGCGTGCGGTGGCGCAGGCTTCGTCGATGCGGCCGGCGGCGGCCAACGACGAGGCCAGGAGCGCGGTGTCAATGGCGAGTCTCCGGACATGGGTGGGGCTCAGGGCGGTGAGGGCGTTACCCAGGTGCCGTTGGGTTTGCTGCGGTCGGCCCAGGTCGTGGAAGCAGTGGGCGATCTCGTCGGCGAGGTAGGCCGCGTCGAAATATCGGATCCACGCCGGCTCGTCGTCGGGCTTGCTACGGGCCAGTTCCCTCTCCGCGATGTCGAGGTGGGTCAGGCAGTCGTCTTCGCGTCCAAGGCGGGCGTGCGTGCGCGCCACCACCGCTTGCAGCGCGGCTGTCACAGCGGGCGTCGCCTGGGTCTCGCTTCCTCTCACCGCCGTCAACGCCATCCTGCGTGCCGGCTCGGGGTGCCCGCAGTGCAGCGCGAGGTGGCCGATGTTCACGGCTAGTAGGTAGCTGCCGTAAAGGCGGTCGCCAGCAGCTTCCGTCAGACGTAGAGCGCGAAGATAGCGGCGCTGAGCGAGGCCATGGGCGCCCGTGTCGACCGCCTGGTACCCGCAGAGCTCGAAGAATCCCGCCGCCAGCGTGTAGAGGTGCCGGCCGACAGCTTCGGAGGTGGGGGTGTTCGCCAACAGCCGGTTCAGTTCGCCTTCGACGTACCGCTGCACCTGCGCGTGGACTCGTCCGGCGCCGTGAGTGTGGTCCAACTGCCGGAATATCGCCAGAGCGGTCTCCGCCGCATGAAGATCCTCTTCGTCAACCTGGTCAGGCGAGCCGGGTCGTCCGACCACGGGCGGCCGGGGGTCCGCCGCAGCGTTCAGCCAGTCAAGGGCGGCGCGACCGAGGACACCGGGTTGGAAGGGAACACGGACGACCATGCCCGCCACCCCGGGCTTCTCCTTCAATTGGGTGGGCAGCAGGGTGTCTGGGTTGCCAGAACCGCTCGGGGAAGTTGCCCGCATGTTCTGGCTGTTGCGACTTCCCTCGAGAAGAGGTAGCAGGCGGGTCAAGGCCCCTCCGGCTTCCAACGCCCTGTCGCAGGCCTCGACGAATTCCCGGGATGGGAAACGGTCCGCTGTCTCGATCCGACGCACCAGGTCGGCGCTGAAGCGGATCATCGCGCCGAGTCGCGCCTGGGAGAGGTTGGCCCGCTCCCGCAGCCGACGTAGCTCTGCACCGAAGAAGTGGCGCTCGGACAGGGACGGCTGGAGCATCCGCGGGGTCTGGCCCATAGCACCGCCTCCTCGTGACTGTTCGCACCACTATGGCAATGATCAGTGTGACTATCGCGCACATAGGGTCACTCGGTGTTCAGCGCGGCGCAACCACGAACACCGAGATGCGTATGTACGAGAGACGCTCACCGATGGCGCACATGCGGACAGCCGCTTCGTCCGCATGCTCGGCATTCACTCCACCGACTCGCCGGGCGATTGTGGAGACATGCCGTTGGCTGCTCGTCGGATCCGCCATCGACTTAGCACGGGAGGCTGCAGTGCAGCAGGAGTCCGCTCCGCGCCGCGATCTTGGTACAAGGGCTGCGCCCCGGCCTTCCCGCCACACGAACGATCATGCTCATGGGCATCTGGGCGCTTACCCGGGCATCCATGATCGCCAGCAGGATGCGAGCTTCGACCGGCACCACATCGACTTGAGATACCCGTGTGACTTGGCGAGTCCAGCGGCTTGACGCTCTGTTGAGCCCGAGAAGAGCGGTACGGCGGACCACTCGATCGGGAGGTCCTGATGGAGAGGGAGAGAACCCGAATGAGTGTCGACACGGCGAGCGGCGAGGACCTCCACGCCGCAATGGTCAATCAGCTCGTCGCTGATCATATGGAGAAAGGGCTGGTCATGCGGCCCGAGGTGGAGGCGGCGCTACGGTCCGTGCCACGTCATCTGTTCACTCCGGATGCCGCGCTTACGGAGGCGTACCGGGCCGACCAGGCCGTGGTGACCAAGCGGATCGGCGACGAGGCGGTCAGTTCGGTGTCGGCGCCGTGGCTCATTGCGGAGATGCTCGGTCAGGCAGCCGACGCCGTCAACGGCGGGTTGGCGTGTCGGCACGTCTTGGAGATCGGTTCCGGCGGATACAACGCCGCGCTGCTGCGAGAGCTGGTCGGCCCCGAGGGCTCGGTCACGACCGTAGACATCGATCGTGAGGTAACTGACCGGGCCACCGCCTGCCTCACCGCGGCGGGTTACGACGACGTGGCCGTGGTGTGCGCGGACGCCGAGCAACCGGTCAACCCGGGCCGCACATACGACCTGATCATCGTCACGGTCGGCGCCTGGGACATTTCCCCGGCCTGGACCGCGCAGCTCGCCGAGAACGGAACGCTCGTCGTGCCGCTACGGACGTTCGGGATGACTCGCTCATGGGCGATGCGTCGGACCGGCGATCGGCTGGTCAGCCACAGTCAGCGGTTGTGCGGGTTCGTGTCGATGCAGGGCGCCGGGGCGCATGACGTGCGGTACGTCGATATCACTGACGGGGTGCACCTGCGGCTGGACGAGGACCAGCAGGTCGATCGTCACGCTGTTAAAGAGCTGTTGGCGCAGCCGCAGACGCAGGCATGGGCCGGAGTGAGCCTGCCCCCTCGTACCGTCCTGGCTGACCTCGACCTGTGGCTGGCGACCCGCATCACCGATGCGGGACAGCAGTTCGTCGTTCTCACGGCACAGCAGGAGGCCGTGGATGCCGGCGTCGTCGCCCCGGCGTGGCGCTTCGGCACACCGGCCGCCCTGACCAACGGCGCGTTCTGCTACCGCTCGACGCTGCGCTGGAACGACTACGACATGTTTGACCTCGGCGCCTGTGCACATGGGCCCGACGCCGCGTCGGCGGCCGGTCGGATGGTCGGACAGATGCGCGCGTGGCTGGATTCGGGCAGCCCTTCACCGGTGCTGCACGTCCTGCCCACTGGTACTCCCGACGGCGACCTGCCGGCCGGGACGGTGTTGAACAAGCGGCATTGCCGCTTCGTCCTCACCTTCACCCCCGCATAGAAGGGAAAGCACGTGAACGACACCGACACCTCGGAGTTCGCCCTGGACGTCAGCCTGGTCGACGCCGGCCCCACCTCGGGCGGCTACGCCACCTCCACCAACGACGGGTGCGGCTCCGGCAACACCGGCTCCAACGCCTGCACCACAAAGTGCGACGGCGGCAACTGACCCATCCGTTCCTCTCACGATCGGGCCCGGCGGCGTCGAGCACGCCGGGCCCGACGATTCGGTGGTGCCTCATGTTTCCCGCAGCTGGTGCGGCGCTGATCAGAATCGCCGCCTACCCCAAGGGCCTCGTTCTGCCGCCCTGGCCAGACATGGCCCACGGTCATCCGGATCAGTGGCGTGAGTGGCTGGACAAGACGTGGACGCTGCCTGGATTCGCGGCAGCCGTTACCGGCGCGGCACCGCAGCTCGCCGACCAGATTCAACGCGCTCTGAGCGGGGAACCCATGCCACCGCAGCGGCTGCGGCGCCTGGTGCAATCAGCGGTCCGGTACCTGCTGCGCTGGACCACCCGAGCGACCCCGTTCGGCACCTTCGCCGGCGTCGCCCCGGTCCAGTTCGGCGCTCGCGCGGCAGTCCGCCTGGGCGACGCCCATCGCGCGGTCCCCCGCCCCGACGGCCAGTTCATCGCCGAGCACACCACGCGGGCCGAACACGACCTGGCCACCCTGCGCACCGCCCCCGTCGTGACGAACTCATTGGGATACCGGCGCGGCGACAGGTGGGTGCTGCCCTGCGCCCGCGCCAGCGCCGATCGGCGGTGGGACGTCGAGATCCGCCTGACCAGCCCAATCCGAGCCGCGATCCAGGCGGCGCGGTCCCCGGTCAGGTTCGCCGACCTCGCCGAGACGATCGCTGTACCTGCCAGCATCGCCGACGCCGAGCGGCTGCTGGCCGACCTGGTTCACACCGGGGTGCTGCTGTCGGCTCTCCGCCCGCCCATGACCGCCACAGACCCGGCCGCTCAGGTCGCCCGCCACTGCCTCATTCCGGAGCCGAGCAGCCGGACCGCCGTCGATCTACGTGCCGACATCGCCGTGACCCTGCCCCCGCCGGTCCTGCACGAGGCGGAGCGGGCCGCGTCGACCCTCGTGGCGGTAGCGCCACCACCTACCCCCGGATGGACCGAGTACCACAACGCGTTCATCGAGCGATGGGGTCCCGGAGGGGCTGTTCCCATCCGTGAGGTGCTGAACGTGCTGGGCTTCCCGGCCGGCTACCGGGGATCCACTCGCCGCGCCCCAGCGCTATTCACCGCCCGCGACCGCCTGCTCGGCCAGCTCGCGCAGCAGGCCGCACTCGACGGCTGCACCGAAGTGGTGCTCGACGACGCGCTGATCGACCGGCTCCGCGGGAATGACGACCGGCCGCCAATCCCGCACACCGAACTACGGTTCACCCTCGCCGCCGATACCCCGCACGATCTCGACCGTGGCGCCTTCACCCTGACGGTACTCAGCGGATCCCGCCACGCCGGCGTCGCCGCGGCCCGGTTCCTACACCTGCTCACCTCCGCCGAACTCGCCGGATTCCAGCAGGTCTACCAGCATCTGCCGACCGCCCTGCCCGGCGCGGCCCCACTCCAGATGTCCGGACCACCCCTTGACGCCCGCCTCACCGCAGTAGCCCGGACGCCCGAGCTGCTGCCCGTCCTCCCTGTCGGCGAATTCCACCCGGCACCGCCGTACACGATCGAGGACCTGGCGGTGACCGGCGACGGACGCCGGTTGTGGCTGGTATCGCTGACCACCGGTCAGCCCCTCGAACCGTTGCTGTTCAACAGCGTCCTGCTGCCCACGCTGCAGCAGCCGCTGATGCGGTTCCTGGCCGAGATCTGGACCTCATGGACGGCACCATGCAGCCGGTTCGACTGGGGACACGCCAGCGGCCTGCCGTTCCTACCCCGCCTGCGACGGGGACACACCATCGTGCACCCCGCCCGCTGGATCATCGACCACACCGCGCTTCCCGCTCAGGGGACAGAATGGGCGCAATGGTGTGACGCCTGGCAACGACACCGCCTCCAACGGCACATCCCGGAGCAGGTCCTGGTCGGCGATGACGACATACGCCTACGCCTTGACCTGGACAACCCCGCCCACCTGGCGGTCCTACGCGACCACCTCGAACGGCATCCCCGCACCGTGATCACCGAGGCCCCAGGGCCAGCGGGCTGGATCGACGACCGCCCCGCCGAACTCCTGCTCACCCTCACCCACCCCACGCCGGCCGTCAGACCAGCCCGACCAGCCCGACCAGCCACCACTGTCCAGCACTGGCCAGGGCAGTCACGGTGGATCGAAGCACACCTACACGGTCGGCTCGACGACATCCTGACCGACCTCGCCCGCCGCCCCGCCGACCACCTCCCAGCCGGCTGGTGGTTCCTGAGGTATCCCCACCCCGAGCCGCACCTCCGGCTACGCATCCCGCTTCCGAATACCGGCCGGTTCGCCGACACCACCCGCCACCTCGCCCGCTGGGTGCAGCACCTGCACGACGACGCCGTCGTTCACGATTACAGCCTGCACCCGTACCGTCCCGAAACCCGCCACGGCGCCGCAGCGACCCTCGCCGCCGCCGAGCGGGTGTTCGCCGCCGACTCCCGCGCCGCCCTGCACCGGCTCACCGGAGACCGCCAAGCCGCCACCGCCGCCGGGATGATCACCATCGTCGAAGGCTTCATCGGCGACGGGCCACGCTGGCTCGCCACCCACGTCCCTCACCAGACCGGCCCCCGCCTCGACCCCGCCCAGCTCGAACACGCCCGACGCCCAGTGCATGACGAGCGGCTCGCGGCAGCGCTGGCCGCCTACCGCTCCATGGTCGCCGACGACGGGCTCGACCCCGACGACGTGCTCGGCGACCTGCTGCACCTGCACCACGCCCGCATGATCGGCGTCGACCCCACCTCCGAACAGCACTGCCTGCGGCTGGCCCGCACCATCGCCCGCACCACCCTCGTGGGGGCGTAAGCCGTGACCACGGGACAGTCCCTCGCCGACGGCGCGGCCGGCATCGCCCTGCTGCACCTCGAAACCGGCAACCGGCCGGCAGCATACGAGGCACTGCGCGACGCCACCGACGGTGGCGTGAGCATCAGCGACGGAGCCAGCCTGTTCTACGGCGCCCCCGCACTCGCCTTCGTCCTCGCCACCACCGACCACCCCGGGCTCGCCCAGGCACGAGCGGCCACCGCCGACGGCACCGCCACAGTGACCCGCCGACGGCTCGACACTGCCCACCGCCGTATCGACCGCCACGAGCAGCCGCACTACGCCGAGTACGACCTCATCCGCGGATTGACCGGACTCGGCGTCGTCCTACGCCGGCTCGGCGACCACCAGCTGCTCCGTCAGGTCCTGGACTACCTCGTCCGGCTCACCGAGCCGTGCGACGAACTGCCCGGCTGGTGGTGCTGGAACGGGTCCGAACGCCGCCAGCCACCGCCCCTAGGCGGTCACGCGAACCTCGGTATGGCGCACGGCATCACCGGTCCCTTGGCTCTGCTCGCCCTCACCCTCCGCGACGGCATCACCGTCGCCGGACACACCACGGCGATCGACCGCATCAGCCGATGGCTGGACGCCTGGCAGCAGCACACCGACGGCACGATCTGGTGGCCGCAAACCATCACGCTCACCGACCTACACCGCGGAACACCGGCCCAGCGAACCCCGCTGCGGCCGTCCTGGTGCTACGGCAGCCCCGGCATCGCTCGCGCCCAGCAACTCGCCGCACAAGCCCTGCACGACACCACCCGCCAGCATCTCGCCGAGACCGCGTTCACCACCTGCGTCACCGACCCCGAACAACTCCGGCGGCTCACCGACCGGGGCCTGTGCCACGGCACCGCTGGCCTGCTGGCCACCGCCCGCCGCATCGCTTCCGACGCCCTCACCCCCATACCCCTCGATCTCGTCAACGATCTCCACCGGCATGCCATCCCCGCCACCAACGAGCCTGAGGGCTTCCTCGACGGGAAGGCAGGAGCCGATCTCCTCACCGCCGCCACCACCGCCTGGGACGCCTGTCTCCTGCTCACCTAAGGAAAGAGCCACCGTGGACAACACCACCTGGCACCAAGTCAACATCACCCTCCCCGGCCAGACCACCCGGGAGCGCGAGCAACAGGCGGTCATCCACCTCAGCCGAGTGCTTCCCGCCGCTGAAACCGCCGGCTTGATCGCCTGCTGGTGGTTCATCCGCAAGGGCGCCTGGCGCATCCGCTACCTCCCCACATACAGCCCAGACAGCGGTGACCAGGTCCGCCGGCTACTCACCGAAGGGGCCAACTGGACCAGCGACATCTACGAACCCGAAACCCATGCCTTCGGCGGCCACGACGCCATGACCACCGCCCACATGCTGTTCCACCACGACAGCCGCCACATCCTCACCTACCTCCACCAGCACCCCACCACCCGGCGCGAACACTCACTGATCTTGTGCACCACCCTGATGCGCGCAGCAGGGCTGGACCTCAACGAGCAAGGCGACGTATGGACACAAGTCGTCGCGCATCGCGCCGCATACCTCAACCAGGCTTCCCCAACCGATGTCCCCAGGTGGGAGAGGTTCACGGGAGAGGTTCGGAGACTGCTGCTCGGTGTGCCTCGCGCCACCGGTGACTGGCACACCGCATTCGCGAACGCCGGCGCAGCCCTACACCGCCAACGGGGAAGGGGCACCCTCACCCGTGGCCTGCGGGCAGTAATCGCACTGCACGTGATCTTCCACTGGAACAGGCTCGGCATACCCGCCACCACCCAGGCCACCCTCGCCCAAGCGGCCCAGGAAGCCATCTTCGGAGTACCCGATCCGCACCTGCCAGAACCCGGGTGGACGCACCAGGAATGAGTGGAGGAAGGCGCCCATGCCCGAGAAGGTGATCACTACTACGTGTCCCGGGAGACGGCCGAGGAGTCGACCATCCCGCAGCTTGCCGCCGGCGAGTACGACACCCTCTTCGGCGCAGAGCGGCACATCTGACGTTCGGGCTACCTACCTACGGGCCGAGCCTTGACCTGCGATGCAGGCCAGGCAGGGGGTTGGCGTTCCCGCAGCCGTCACGAGCGTGTGCCAGGTCAGTGGCCGATACCCAGGCCAACGGCGGCGGTCATCACATTGTGAACAAGGTGCGGGAGAGGCGCTTCCAGGCTGCTGTGGCGAAGCGGCGAAAGCGGAGCTTAAGCGGAACATGAGGGTTCTCTGCGCGCTCTATGATCTTTCTGAGGAGCGCCTGGCGAAGTCGGAAGCGGTGCTGCCGATACTTCGAGCGCACCTTCGAGGACGCGTGCGACAGGCGGAGGTACTCCGCGATCAGCGGCGCGAGCGGAATTTTGGTCATAACCAGCTCGTCGCGTGCAGGCTTGTCTCGGCCCTTACGCGTCCAGCGCAGGCCATGGCCATCGGTGAAAGTGACGACGATCTCTACGGGCGGCACCGTGCGCGTGGTTTGAAGTGAAACGAGGTTTACGTACCAACGCCTCGGCGTGTCGAACTCGTGAACCGCCGTTTTTACCTCGCTCGGCTTCAGTTCAAGGATGCCGTCCGGGTATTCAAGTCCGTCGTCCCGGGCGAATTTGAAGCGGATCCAGAGGTCCGAGATCGTGTGGGGGCTGTTGTTCGTGATGCTGTACCTGACGCCAAGCCAACCCTGCTCACGATCCCCGAGGGGATCCACCGTGGTCAGAACGAGCCACGCCTGCGCGCTCTGAGCGTCGAGTTTGTCCTCGCGTCTGAGCCGTTGGTCATGGCGCCACACCATGAATGCGACGATGACGGCAAGTGCGGCGAAGACGGCGGCACCGAACGTCGACCATGCCTCGAGCTTGTCGGTCCAGTTTGGCGTTTCAGCGGCGGCAGCATAGGGGTTCATTGCGACCAGCGTACGAAGTGGTCGCCGACGAGGTCTTGGGCGATTGCGGACGCCGGCCCGGCGTGGCGAGCTGGAGGTCGGCTCCTCTACGCCTGCGGGTGCGGTGAGTCGGCGCCGTTGTGTCGCGCTCCTGCTGGAGCCGGCTACGACTGTCACGATCATTCTAGGAAGCCGAAGCCCTCGGCCATGCGTCGCAGGGCATCGGTGATGAGGTCGTCGACCTGCGGTGGCGGTACCGGCGCGGAAGTGACGGCGATCGACATCTGGGGGAGCGAGTCTCGGGTGGGCTCGCCGAAGGTGGTTAGGTCGATCAGTTCCTGGAGGTCACGGGCGCGATTGTTAGGCGGGGTGTTGGCCTGCTCGGCTTGAAGGTGGAGTTCCGTGACGGTTGGGCCGGCGGGGAGTTGGTCCTGCGGGTCCGCGGTCACGGCGAGCGGGAGGTGATGGTGCGCTGTGGTCCAGGCTGCGGTGTAGAAGCGCTGTAGGTCCTGCAGACCCAGCCGGGTGAATCCGTTGGTTGGTGCGTCGCCTGGAGTTGGCAGGGCGGTGATGTCGATCCGTAGGTCGACGATAGCCACGATGGTGGGCTGTAGGCCGTCGGGTAGCTGGAACCGTGCCCAGAGCCCGAGGGCGGTGCGTCCGGACTCGCCGGTGAAGCGAAGACGGTAGTTGGCGAAGCGCCGGTCGTTGTAGCCGTCGTCGTCCGGGGTGCGCTCCCAGCTCTCAGGGTCGGTGGACAGGCCCATGCGACGGGCCATCGCTGTCGCAAGCGCGGGAAGCGGACCGGCGGCCAGGGCGGCAAGCAGACGCTTACGGCCTGCTCCGTCGATAGCACGCTCGGCATGCTGCCATAGCATTCGCACCGCGCACCGCAGCCGGAGGTCCATACAGTCGCCGGTGGAGGCCCACCGGTCCAGCTCGCGCGTCTCGAAGCTGAAGCGCAGCTGCGGTTGCCAGCGCCAGAGCCCCTCGTCGCCGCGCACGAGTTCGCCCGGCCCCCACTGGCCTCCGTCGAGGACAATGTTGCGAGAAGCCGCGCCGATGAATGGAGGCGACGCGGACCGGACCGGGTAGCCGACGTCGGTGAGCTGCCCCGGGCTCGACGCCCGCAGCGCGTCCCAGATGGTGGCGTCCATCGCGACCGGGTCGTGCCGTGCCTGGGCGCAGATCACCGCCTCGGGCTGCCCGAGGCCGCCTTCGAAGTGCTGTACCCAGCCGGGGCCGTCGTCGTAGACCTCACTGGTGGGTTCGCCGAGAACCTGTTGGCCGCCGGCTGCTTGGTAGACCGCACGGAATGCCCGTTGATTGCCCGGCGGCCCTTGGCCGACCTGAATGGTGGGCGGGCGGAGGGCATCATCGATGCGGTTCAAGGTGGTGAAGGTCTTCGCGAGCACGTCCGCTGACGAGATGAGATGGGAGAAGCCCTGCCGCACCTCGGGGTAGGCGTCGAGGTACATCGACAGTGAGTTGGCGTCCCACAGGGCGATGTCTTTGAGGCCGAGCCGATCGGCGTATCCGCGCAGCAGGGTGTGTATGCGGTCGATGCCGCCGTTGGAGGGCGCACTGGACAGCCGCACGTTTGTGGCGATGATCAGGTACTCCGGGCGGCGACCTGCGGTCACACGCCGCCGGGTCGGATCGAGCCACGCGTCGAGTTCGGGTTTGATCTGCTGTCGGAGCCACTCGGCGTCCTTGTTTCCGTACCCACTGCGGCGGTACTTCGCCTGCAGCACTCCGTAGCCGTTCCAGCGACCGCTCGCCCCGGCGTGGGTGAGTGGGCCCTCGAAGGTCGCCTCGCGCCCTCCGTCGGGACCGTCACCGAACGCCTGGATACCGACTCCGAGGACATGGACGGCCAGTGCGCGGCACAGGTCCTCGAAGGGACGCTCTCCCAGTTGGTTCAACTCGTGCATCACCGGACCATCATCCGGCCTCCGGTGATGGAGGGGCGGCAGCACCCGTGCCGATCGGATCGCGTCCGCATCCTCGGCGCCTGCCTGCTGGGGCCGGCGTAGTCGCGCGGGATCGGTCATCACCAGCGACTGGTCTCGGCGAGCCTCTCCGAGTTGGCATCCAGTGAGATGTCGGACCGACTGGCTACTCTGCTGGCGCTGCGGAGGCTATCGATCCCGTGCGGGAGTTCCCATGCAAGGTCAGAGCTTTAAGTTGGACGTACATCTCGGTGACCATTCCCTCGAAGGCTCCACCCTGACCTGCTGGAAGCAGTTTGGCGGGAAGGAGACCTGGTCCCTCGACCTCCCAACAGTGCTTTGGATCCTAGAAAGAGTCGCGGCCGGCGAGGGCGATGCGCGGGAGATCCGAGACGATCTTCTTCAGGCAACAAGGTGGGAGAGCGCCTGCTGTAGCTCTTGCGACCTGGCGATGTCCCACTACGCCGAGGCCCGCCGCGGCCATGAGCAGATTGTCCAGCGGTGGAGGGAAGAGCAGCAGCCGCTGAAACCTGACAGCTACCTCTACCTCTTGAACAAAGGCAAGATCCACAGGTCGAGCTGCCGACGCCCACCCCGCCCGGCACCGCCGCAGTTTCCCGAGGACTTGCACGCCTTCGGGGTGCTGCTCGAAGGACATGGTGGCGACCTGGAACAAGTCCTCAACTTTGTTGCTGGCCAGGCAACGGGTGGCGCGCGCAAGATCGGCTCGTCGGAGGTGGTCGCGATGTTGGCGCGGGACGGCGTCGCGGCGGTGAAGAGCCGACTCTGCGGTGCGTGTAAGCCTCGTCTACCTGACCTTGACCCGGCCACACCCGAAGGTAGACCGGCGTGCTGGGCGTGGGTTATGCCCTCACACGACGCCATGGCGGCGGCCGGAGTTGCCCCGGCGACGGTCGGCCCCTACGTGCTGCCCTATCAGCGGGCTGCCTACGCCGAGTTGAAGCGTTGGCACGAGGGCCGCTGCGCGGTTTGCGGGCAGGGTCATACAGTCGGCAAGTTGGTGAGGGACCATGATCATGCAAGCGGGCTGATTCGCGGCCTGCTTTGCTCATCGTGTAACACCGCCGAGGGCCGGGCCGATTCGCTGTTATTCGACAACTACCGTCGCCGACCGCCCTCGGTGATCCTGGGGATCGAAGTGCTCTATCTACCTGCCGGCTTCAAGCCGGGAACGCACCATCTCGGTGTCCCAGCCCGGTGAGTGAGGGCGGGACGGAAATCCCAGGCCGTGGAGTACCAGCAAGCAGCCCGTTACGGCGCAGCTGTCCGCAAGCGACACGTACCCGGGGCCACTGATCGCTACCAAGCTGCCCCGGCTGACACCGGAGCTACCGGACTTCGAACCAGAGACCTCCGTCTTCGAGGAGGTAGCAGTCGAGACCTTGCTCCTGACGGAGCCGTCGCAGCCGCTTGGCCAGTTGTACAGCCGTGTCGATCAAGGATGAGGCAACTCGGTTCCGATCCGTGACAGGACGGGTTCCATTGCCGCCCACATCGTCGCGCTGGCCTCTCGAGCGCCTTCGCGTCTGGCCTATGTTGTGCCGGCGAGCTAACCGGCGGCGAGCCCCAGCCCTGGCAGAAGCCAGGGCAGCCAGCCGCTCATGGAGTTAGCCAACTGCCCAGGTTGCATGGGGTCCCGGGGCGGCCCGATGTGCACACGGTGCTGTGGCACGGGTAGCGCCTCGCGGGCTGGTGGGGTGGCAGGTCACCGATTTTGGGGCGGGAGCGGTCGAGTCGCCTGGCTAGGTAGTTAGTTCCAATGCAAAACCGCCCGCGCACTGCCCCAGGCGGCCCCGCCGGTCCCAGCGTCCAACGGCGGTACCGCCTGGCGGTGAGCGGCTCGCGTCGCCCCTCGGAACTCGCAGTCGGCCGGACTACATGTATTGGGCGTACCGCGTCGCGATTTCCTCGGTCGGGTTGCAGAACCGGAGAATCTGTTTGACCTGGTCGGCCGTGCGGAGGGTGATGGGGAACCGGCCGTCGAGTTGTGACTGGTTCCAGTTCATCTTGCTCAGGGCGAGGATCTCGGTGGCGAGTTCGTGTGGGCTGATGGTGAGTCTTGCTGGGCGGAGACCGACCGGTCGGGGGACATACATTCCTGGGTAGGTGGAGTAGAAGTCGACGCTGCCTTTTGTGTAGACGAGGTGTTCCGTCGCCGAGAGGGTCATGAACGTTCCCCGCAGCGGCGGGGCGGCACCGGGGCGGAACAGCAGGGTGTCCTCGCTGTTGGTGATCCAGATGAGGTCGAGGGCGTGTAGTTCCCGATCGTCGGCCGCGGCCGTGAAGCCGTCGACCTCGTTGGGGTTGAACCGGGACGACTTGTGGATGGCCACACGCGCGGGGAGGGTGCGATGTTCCCGCTTGTAGACGGCAAGGGCGTTGAGGAGCAGGTTCTTGGCGTCGGAGGCGAGAAGGTGGGGTTGTTTGTCGTCGCGGCTGACGTGTGCTGTTCCGCCTCGAACGATGACGCCGTCGCCGCGCTCGTTGAAGATGTGGGCGACCGCGGTGTCGAGGGCCTCGGAGGATGAGGTGCGGTAGAAGGAGATACCCACGTAGCAGGTGGCCAGGTCGGTTGACGTCCGTCGCAGACGCCACGGAACTCCGCCGGCCTTGTAGTAGAGCGCGACGTGCAGGTTCCATGCTCGGGTCGCCTCGTCCTGTCGACTGCGACGTGGGGGAGGCGGTGCTGATTCGTCCCAGGTGCTGCGCCGAAGGATCTGGAGCGGTTTGCCGAGGCGCAGCGCCCGGGCTTTGAGCAGGTCGTGGAAATTGGCGATGACGGGTGCATTACCTCGGCCGCGCCGACGGCTGGTGTCATGGTCGTCAGCCTTCGGCGCGGAGGCGAGGTGCACGTCGTCGAGGGTGTCGGGGCGGGCCACGACGATGACATCGACCCTGTTGTCCTCCGCGATCGCCTCCAGCTCGTCCATGTAGGCGTCGACCATGGCCTTCACCGCCAGTTCCCCGGGCAGGCTGGCCGCCTTCTCGAGTGCGCGAGGGGACACCTCGCGGCAGTTGCGGCCGGCGAAGGTCAGGGTGGTGAAGAGGCCGACCTGGGCGTCGCATCCGGGGAAGGCGGGAAACAGATGTGGGTACCTCGCGTCCTTGGCGTCGATCGGCTGTCGGCAGCGATCGATCCACCGTCGGAGGCCGTCGAGGTGATCTCGGGGCCCGACCAGGCCGAGCCGCATGGTGGTTGGGGCGCCGTCGAGTCCGAGGTCGGCCGGACCGTAGGCCGCTATGCCGAACCGAGGATCGACGTGCCGCCCGCCACCGCCGAACTCCAGCTCAGGCTCGTTGAGAACGTCGATCTGCATCAGTCACTACTCCGGCTGTCATGGCCTCGGGGACGTGGCGCTCGCTTCGTCGCTCGCCGGGGCGAGCGGAGGTTCTTCGACTGGGCCGGAGGGTCGGCGGCCGCGGTCATCTCGCTGAGCAGCGAGAGAAGGTCGTCCTGGTCCACCGGGACCCGGTTCAGCGCTCTGTCCCCGCCGGCGTTAACCCGGTCGTCGGTGGGATCGTCGGCGCCAGTGCCAGGAGCTGGTCCCCACCAGTCGTCGTCGATGCCGCGGTCAACCTCGAAGGTCAGCAACTTGCCGAAGGTGAGCAGAGAGCGGGCGCTCAGGAGGTCGCCCTGGAAGTAGCCTTCCCACATTCGGGTCCAGCCGAGGACCGAGGGGTGTCGTTCCAGCCGTTTGATGCCGGCGAGCAGCCCGTCGGCGAAGGATGACTCCTTCCAACCGTCGTGAGTGAAGCAGTAGTCGATGTCGAGGTGGCAGAGCCATTGCCCATCGATCCGCCGGAATCGTGGGTTGACGGCGGCGTGGTGGTAGTAGCTCACCCGCTCGGGCTCGGCCTTGGAGTAGTGGGGCCCGAACACCGTACGGCCGCGTCTGCCGTTGCCTCGGCCGACCACTCGAGGAGCCAGATCGCGAGTGGCACGGAAGTGGAGGTGATGCCGGTCCTGGTGCCACTGGACATCGCGCCTGCGGTCATTCACGAGCGTTCGGCGCAGCAGGTCGCCGAACTGATGCAGCCGATCGTCATCATCGCTGTTGGCCCACTCGGCGGTGTCGTGCCGTTCGACTCCGCCATCACATAGCCCGCGAAGTGGCTGGTTGCGCAGGTCTCCGAAGCTGATGACCATCTTGTCGTGCAGGATCCAGGCCGTCCCCTCGCCCGGTGCTTCCCGCAGAATCTCCCAGGCTGAGCGGTAGCCCTCAACGACGGCCGGTGCGACGAAGATGTGGTCGGGGAATCCTTCGACGGGTAACAGGTTCGAGGTCAGCAGTTCCTTCTTCGGCGGCGGGGGCAGGAAGAGACCAGAGTCGCGGGGCACGCCGATGCGGAGCATCGCTGGGGCGGCGGACTTGTCGAAGACATGTGTTTGCTTGTTGACGGTCACCGTCCCTTCGGTGCGTCGCCGGGGGTCACTGAACTCCGCTCGGATGTCTACCCACCAGGCCAAGTCCTCCGCCGGCCGGGAGAGCACCACGATGACCGGAGCGTTGCCGCCGAGCCAGTAGTCGAGGTCCTCCGGCCGCGGCGTCCACTGGAAGCTCTCCGATGTCTCGAAGGTGTGAGGACGGTTGCTGGCCTTGCTTTGCACCATGATGATGCGGTTGAGCGCGTTACCGTCGGCGACGAGTTCGATCTCCCCGTCGATGCCGTGGTCCACCCGCCTGTCGTGGTACAGGAAGCCCATCTCGTTGACTCGGCGGCTGATCATCGAGACCCCGCCCTCGCCGATCAAGGTCTGCTGACTCACCCTTTTGCCCCGCTTGAGCGGCACGTCCATCACCCCACGTCTCTGCCTAACCCGCCCGCCGCCGAGGACGTACGACACCCCTTCAATTATCGGAGGCCAGTACGACAGTTCCGAACTTTGGCCGACCAGGGCCATTCTCGGCCTTATCGGTGCGGCACCGTCGGGTCTCCGAGGGCCATGGTTTCGCCGGAACAACTCTGCGTCACCGGACGCTGGGATACGTGGTGATCTCGCTGTCGCCCTCGACCGCCCGAGCCGGATGACTTGAGGGCGACGCCCTGGCGACGCTGACTGTGAAGGCGTGGGTATCTCGGGAAGCAGTCGGCCCGCCACTACGAGCGCCGTTGAGATACCTCTTCTCCCAGCGTGCGCTGACGTTGCCCAGCGCACGAACGTCGTGTCGCAGGGTCAAGCCGCACCCCGTGTGACTAGACTCGGCGCTCGAACAAGCGTGCTATCTCTGGGGGTGTTCATGTCCAGTGGGCCTGTGGATCTTCCGGCCCAACCGTGCCGAGACCGACCACGATCGGCCAGATGAGCACGCCGATAAGCCGGTCCACGCCGTGGGGAGGCAGCCCGACGACGTTGGTCGGGTCGAGGTCGTGCTCGGGGACGGCGCTCGTGTGCAGGCGTACCGCCACGAGGTCGTCCTCGGGTGATTCGGCGACACGTATCGGCACCCCGAAGGAGCAGCAGCCATCGCTCGTCGATCTGGTGGCGAGCGGCGTACAAAGGATGGCGGGCTTTCCGTGGCAGTGGATGACGGCCTGGTGGAACGCCTCGCGACGTGGTCGCCTTGGCTGCCGTTCGCCAACGCGGTCGTCCACGCGCCGCGCCTGCCGGGCGTCTATCTTGTACGGCAGGATGCCGACGGAGGGCTGATCTACGTCGGGATGGCCGGCGAGCGAAACGGGCAGGGCATCCGAGGACGATTGACCGTCTACCAGCGAGGCAAGGGTGCCGTCAGCGGGCTGGGCGAGGCGGTCCTCGACCGAGCACTTGCCGACCCGGACTTCGTGCGGCAACGCCTCGACGAACTGGTGAGCGGAACAGCGAAGCGGGCTACGGTCTGGGCGCAGGATGCCATCGCTTGGGCCGATCTGCACGTGAGGTGGGCTGTAACGGAGGACAAATTTGCAGCTGCGACACTGGAGCGGACAGTGCTCGATGCCTTGAGGACGCTGCCGCTCTGGAATCGAGCACGCTGAACTGCGGTCGCCCCCGTTCGGCCACGCTGCCCTTATTACGCGAGGTTGCCGCAGCACCTCACCCTGGCTCTGGACAGCCTCGTCAGCCTGCGGCCTGTCGACGGTGACCGCGGCGGACGGGCTCTACCGCTGGTCGGCGGGTCGCTCGTCAGACCTGGCCAGCCGCCCGCCGACGACGTTGAGTTCGGCGGTGAGCCCCCTGCACCGGGGTGCAGGGGGCTGCGCCGGGCCCGGTGTGACTCCCCGCATGGGCAAGCCCAGATACCGGCCGTCAGCCGTTCGGTGGCGCGTTAGTACGGTACGCGAGTACACCAGCGTTCTTCCGCTGATGGCCACCGGCTTGCTGTTCTCGTTGGTCCTGACATCCGCGCCGATGCCGACGATCGCGTCGGCGGCGTCAGCGGGATCCTCGCCGATTCGCTCGGTGGCCAACTTGCACGCCATGCCGAGCGCTGCCACCAGGCGTTCCACCTCCGGCAAGGTGATGGTCACCGGCTCGGCTTCGGCTATGACTTCGCAGTAGGTGGCGGCGGTGTCACCACTCACGCTGGTTGATTGTCACCGTCTTGCGGGACGGGCCGAACCGCGTGACCGGGCACTACGAGCTCCAGAATCCGCAGCGCCGCCGTGCGCCGGTCGGGGTCGCTGGTGCGCAGTGCCGTCACCGTTACGTACGAGATCACGACCCAACGGGCGAGCCCTGCGAGCAGGAGGCGGCCTAACACGCCAGCGAGGGACGAGGAAAGGGCAGCCGACACGGTATCCCCCTCGGGATTCACGTGCCGGGCGTCCCATTTCCGGCGGTGACGAGCGGCCCCGTCTCAGACGGTCAGTTGTCCTCGCAGCCTATCAAGCACCGCCCAAATTTCTCTCCACCCGGATCGCCGGCGGCCGGACTGCCTTCCCCCGGCGGAGATAGGCCGCCTCCATCTCCCGACAGAGAGTCGTGGAGATCGCGAAGCCGTGATGGCCCCGCCAGCACGCCAGATCACTGGCAGCCTCGGCCATGTCGGCATCAACGAACGCACCGAGCCGCCAACCCACCGACCTGCTACTCGGGTCGCCAGGTGCTGCTCCGTGTGCCGGAACCCAGCCGTCCACGACCACGCCCCCAGCGGCATCGTAGAGACGTACCAGGACGTTGCTGCATTCCGGACAGACAACTTCGCCGATGCACCGTTGACTCTCGTGACGAGTGTCGCCGCATAGAGCGGCCCTTGCTGGCTCGACCAAAACTGCATCTCCAGCACGTTAGCCATCGAGCGGCCCAGTCGCTTGACGATGAGGCCGGAAGCGGAGCAGTTCTTGCCGCTGGCACGTGGTGCCCCCTCTTGACCGGCCAGGCCCCGTCGTCGCGTCCTGCCAACTGCCAGCCAAACTAAGGGACGTCTCGTAACCCCGGTGTCTGTCTGCTAAGGATGATCATCGAGGATGCCTGGGT